>CALFVP010000154.1 GCA_937928175.1 uncultured bacterium
ACGCCCCTAGGCTTTAGCACTAGATTGGTTTAGGCTACTCCCTTTTCGCTCACCACTACTCAGGGAATCTCTTTTGATTTCTTTTCCTCCAGGTACTGAGATGTTTCACTTCCCTGGGTATAGCCTCACATAAATATGTGATACACCACTTTGTTAAGTGGTGTGGGTTTCCCCATTCAGGCATCCCCGGATCAAAGGTTGTTTGCACCTCCCCGAGGCTTATCGCAGCTTACCACGCCTTTCATCGCCTGCTGGTGCCAAGGCATCCACTTCCTACCTCTAAAACGCATAGCTACCTTCACTATGAAAACCAAAAATTATTTTTTAGAGCAATAAAGGCATATAGCTCAAATGGAGGTGAGGGGAATTGAACCCCTGACCTTCTCGGTGCAAGCGAGATGCTCTCCCTCTGAGCTACACCCCCATACCTATGTGGGCCCAAGTGGATTCGAACCACTGACCCCATCCTTATCAGGGATGTGCTCTGACCACCTGAGCTATAGGCCCAAGAAAATAAAGACAAAGAGGAATACATATCTGCCGGGCGGGCGAAAAGATCACCTTAAGGAGGTGATCCAGCCGCACGTTCCCGTACGGCTACCTTGTTACGACTTCACCCTCCTCACCAGTTTAACCTTAAACGCTAAAAAGCGTCTTCAGGCTAAACCGACTCGGGTGGTGTGACGGGCGGTGTGTGCAAGGCCCGAGAACGTATTCACCGCGGCATTGCTGATCCGCGATTACTAGCGATTCCGGCTTCATGCAGTCGAGTTGCAGACTGCAATCTGCACTGGGGGTAGTTTTAGGGATTAGCTCCTCCTTGTGGAGTGGCAACCCATTGTACTACCCATTGTAGCATGTGTGTAGCCCAGGGCATAAAGGCCATACTGACTTGACGTCATCCCCTCCTTCCTCCAGCTTATCGCTGGCAGTTTCCTTAGAGTGCCCGGCATTACCCGATGGCAACTAAGGATAGGGGTTGCGCTCGTTTAGGGACTTAACCCCACACCTCACGGCACGAGCTGACGACAGCCATGCAGCACCTGTATACCGGCCTCCGAAGAGGCGACTACTATTTCTAGTAGTCTTCCGGTATATGTCAAGCCCTGGTAAGGTTCTTCGGTTAGCATCGAATTAAACCACATGCTCCACCGCTTGTGCGGGCCCCCGCCAATTCCTTTGAGTTTTAACCTTGCGGCCGTAATCCCCAGGTGGCAGACTTAACGCGTTAGCTACGGCACCGAACCAGAAAACTGGTCCGATACCAAGTCTGCATCGTTTACGGCTAGGACTACCAGGGTATCTAATCCTGTTTGCTCCCCTAGCTTTCACACCTGAGTGTCGAGATTGGGGTAGAAAATTGCCTTCGCCTTCGGCGTTCTACCCGATATCTACATATTTTACCATTACACCGGGCATTCCATTTTCCTCCCCCATCTCCTAGTTATGCAGTATCAAGTGCCTCTCCAAAGTTAAGCTTTGGGATTTGACACTTGACTTACATAACCACCTGCGTGTCCTTTACACCCAGTGATTCCGAGTAACGCTCGCCCCTCACGTCTCACCGCGGCTGCTGGCACGTGATTAGCCGGGGCTTATTCGCGAGGTACCGTCATTATCTTCCCTCACAAAAGAGGTTTACACCCCGTAGGGCTTCATCCCTCACGCGGCGTCGCTGGGTCAGGGTTTCCCCCATTGCCCAAGATTCTTGGCTGCTGCCTCCCGTAGGAGTCGGGCCCGTGTCTCAGTGCCCGTGTGGCCGACCATCCTCTCAGACCGGCTACCCGTCATAGCCTTGGTAGGCCATTACCCTACCAACTAGCTGATAGGCCTTGGACTGATCCCTAGGCGGTTTGCACCTTTAATCCCTAACCCACAGATTAGGGATATTATGTGGAATTACCTTCGGTTTCCCAAAGCTATTCCACACCTAGGGGTACATTATCCAAGTATTACTCACCCGTTCGCCGCTATCCTAAGAGAAACCCCTTAGGACCGCTCGACTTGCATGCCTAAGACACGCCGCCAGCGTTCACTCTGGGCCAGGATCAAACCCTCCATTATGATATATAAACTAAAAATATTCTCTCTGACCCGCCGACAGATATATATCCCCCTATTTTCTAGAGCAAACTACTAAAAGCAACTATAATTATAACACTATTAAACATAACTTTCAAATTCAGTAAAAAACTTCTCAACAACAGCAACCATAATTATAACATACATAAAAAAAACTTTCAAATTAAATTTCCTAGAGCAAAAACAACTTTAACAAAACCAAAAAAACTCATCTTAATCGGCAACAGTAATTATAATAAAAATGTTTACCAATGTCAAATTCAATTTCAATAAAATACCTTTCCTTTTCCATAACTTAAATTATCGTAAAAACGCTAAGAATACCACAAAACCTTAACTTTCCTTAAACAATATTACACCAACTTATAAAAAATACCATCTAAAAAAAGGGGGAATACCCCCCCTTAATCTACATTAATACCCCCTAGGTGCATAAACAGCATATCCAAACGGCGCTGCCCAAAGATCAGCATAACCACTCCCATCTGTCCACTTATTGTTAGGTCTAGATGTATCAACTCCATCCCATGCGTAAACATTTAACTCAGTGTTTGCCCACTTCGTCTTAACTCTCGCTCCCTTCCATTGATTACCATTATCATTTATTACTATCACTAACCCCGGATTAGAACCATATCCATTCCTCTGCGCTATATACAAATCGTTATCCTTATACAATACAGTAGTACTACCTCCTGCTAGCCTATAATGTACCCACAAAAGTTGCTTTATACCCCTAGCTGTACCTTCCCTAGCCAAACCATAATCATAATAATCCTTCCACCATACCGTAGGATCACCCTCCGCCGTCAAAATATACGCATAAGCCATCATCTTGTTCCGAGTTATAGGATCTGTATCATGATTCGCAACAAATGTAACAGCTTTAAGCGGCCTTATACCAACCAACCCAGCTCTATCCAAATTCCTCATATCATAATATCCACCACCTAAACACATATCCCTAAGCACATACAAAAGCGAAAAATCAAACGTCTTTACCCCAGCTCTATTCGCACTATCTACCCACCATGCCAACGTATTCCTATTACCATCCCAATACTCCCCTACTATAAACGGATAACCCGTATTATCGTATATATAAGCAGCTACCCACGGAGCAAAACCCTTAGTATAATCAAGTCTCCAAAAATCAAAACCCGCATTAGCACTACTCTTAAGCCAGTTTAACCAAGCTATTATATTAGTCTTAACATAAGTCTTATCATGACATATATCAGGATAACCACCAAATACACCACTATCACCCGAATGAATATCATTCGGATGAAAATCCCAATAACTCATCTTAAACCTACCACTAGCTACCTTAGAAAAGTCCGTCCAAGTATTACCTCCTGTAAACGGATTGTACTGAGAATCCCCTCCAGCTCTATGATTCAATACTATATCAGCCATAGCTTTCATACCATAACTCTTTATACTAGAAATCAAACTCTTAAGCTGAGATTGTGTACCAAACCTCGTAGCAATACTACCCTTCTGATTGTAACTCCCAAGATCATAGTAATCGTAAGGATCATAACCCATAGAATATCCACCACTCATACCTTTAGATGGAGGAGGTAAATAAACAACTTCTACCTTAGCACCAGCTAAATTAGCTACCTTACCAGAAACAGTACTATACCAACCACTCGGCACATCCCAGTAAAACGCTTGAAACACTCTCCACGCACCTACCTCACTCACAAACACAAGTGATATCACCACTACAAGCACCAAAATCAACATCCCTAAACGCCTCATACATAACCTCCTTACCCCAAAATAGGGCATAAATATATTAGCAACTTTCATACCAATTAATAAAAAACACAAAAATAAACCAAAAATACTACAACAGAAAATAAAAAACAAAAATATTTTGGTAAAAAATAGAAAATTTACCATAAATAACAAAAGATTTTAATATCAAAAATAAATACAATGCACCAAAATGGCGCACAATCGTTGCATTACTTGTGCATCAGTGTGCAGCAGAATGAAATCTCATTTATAAAATCGATAACTCCTTTTTGTAAAATTTAGTTTCTTTCAGGGGTTTTACCCCCTTAAAATGCTTTACTGTTTTTTATAAATCAAAACTCCATACTCTGGTATCTTAATGTTAGCATTACCACCTGAATAGTTTACAAGATTCGTCAAATAAGAATCAGCCCAAGAATCTCCGTAAGCTCCACTTGGATGTGCAAATATTAAATTCCAGGTACCAGTGCTCGGGAATGGTATTCCATAACTTGGGTAATTTACCTTATTGTAGTTTATTATAACATAAATATCGTTACCTCTTGAAAATCCAATAACTTTATCTGTATTGTTAACATGGTGAACTTGAATACTAACGTACCAAGGTTTATTGACATGTGATTTTCTTACGTTTAATAAATCTCTTACCGCTTTCCAAGTATTTGTTGCTCTTGTATTTGTAAGGTTATACCAAGTTATAGGTTTATCATCTCTAAACCATTCCTGGTTATCTGAATAATAACCTTCCAAAAACTCATCTCCCATGAATATCATAGGATAACCTCTTGCGAATACTGCTGTTGCCAAACCTGTAATTGTCTGTCCTTGAGCATCGTATTCACTATTCCCCCAACTACCCCTATATTTCAAATCAGCAGCAGGTCTTCGCTTACCATTCGCAACTTCATCGTGAGAAGAAAGGTACTGAACTGCTATTAATCCATAAGAGTTTTGGTTATTAAGTCCATTATCAAGATAGCTAGCAACTATGTAGTTTGCTATATCATTAACGTTAATTGCACCTGGACCAATTTCAAAAAGTTTCTTAAGTTCATGCGAAAGGTTAACATTCCACTGTGAATCAAAAGCACCACCATTTTTATCACCTATCCAAATCCAATCAGGTAAATTTTCAGCTATGAGAAGCAAGTTTGCACCGTTACCATCACTCAAAGCAAATGATCTTAGCTCTCGTGTCATGTTGTAAAGGAAGCTACCACCATCAGAAAAAGCATCATTGTAAGCAATGTAGTAAGTAGCATCAAATCTAAACCCATCTATTTTATAGAATTTCATGAAATACTTAGCACTATCTACAAGAAATTTTTTTACAATAGGGTTAGAATAGTTAAAGCATGGTCCCCAAGGCGTTTTACCGGAATACCAATACGTCTGAGGATTATTCCAATCGTATGCAGGATCGTAAGCAGCTATAATATCGTCACCTGGTCCTATGTGGTTAAAAACAAGATCAAGAATAACAGCAATACCTCTTTTGTGTGCTTCATCAACAAACTTTTTGAAAGTGTTAACAGTTTCCAAATTCGTACCAATGTAAGACGTCTCAGGAGCATAAAACAAAACGTAATTGTATCCCCAAGATTGATCACCTGCAAACTCATTTATAGGTAAAGGTTCAATAGCAGTAATACCAAGGTTAGTTAAATAATCGAGTTTACTTACAATAGTTTCAAACGTTCCCCAACTATAGTAATCCCCAGGTCCATTTGTATAAAACGTCCTTACATGTAATTGATAGATTATTGGATACTCGTAACCAGGTCTTTGCCAACTTGCTTGCCAAACGTAAGAAGAATGATCAACTATAACAGATTCGTTACCGATAGTATCCATACCAGGTGAATGCACGTTTTTCTTTGCAGCAGGATCAGAAATCCAATGCAAACTATTATCGTTGTACTTTTCTATTACAAACTTATACTTTTGTCCTGGTGAAGTGTTTGAAACTATAGACCACCACCAAACCCTATCTTTACTCAAATACATATCAACTTTTGACCATCCACTAAAATCTCCAGCAACCCACACCCTTCTAAGATTAGGACCATAAAATAAAAAGTAAGTTATACCATTTCCTTGGTAATTAGCTCCAAACCATTCATAAACAGAATTAGTAGGTGGATCTTTATAAAGGTTTGTCTCATTCTCAAAAAAGTAAGGAAAAGATTCCCACCAATTATCCGGAGAATGAACAAAAATTTTATCAGGAGAAGAAATAACTCTAGATACATAGTTCGTTATGTAATTTGTACCAGAAAAATGATTAGTAACAGAATTAGTCGATGAATTTGTAATAGAGTAAATAGGAATACTCACAATTCTATCGTACAGTGGACCATTCTCACTTTTTATTGGTTCTTTGCTAGACCAACTACTATCCTTCCTAAGTTTAATACCAATCTTTCTAGTAGCAAAGTTAACGTTAGTAATCTTAAAAACTACAAACTCATTGTGATTCGACAATTTCGTAACGTAAAAACTTTGACCACTATCAACAAACCAGTAGTAAATTTGAGGATCTGGCCAAGTATTTATTTTTGAATTAGTGTAAACGTAAACCATCAAATCGTTAACAGGAGCAACGTAAACATTGGAAACTACAAGAAAAATGTAGCTAGTACCATTCACAAAATTGGTTACCTCAACAGTAATTTTACTGTAGTTAGTTTTACCTTCATCAACTAAAGTTGGAGAAGTACTACAACTGTACAAAAAAACTACAAAAATTAAAGCAAAAAAAACTACTCTCATACTTAACCCCTCAAATATTAGTATAGGTATCACTCCAAACTCTTATGATGTTAGTAAAATATCCATCGTTTGTAGTTATTTCGTTAGAAGGGCTTTCAGGTAATACATGTATAGCACTGTTTTTGTCATTACCATCTTGTTGCCCTAAAACAGCTATAAACCTTAAAACTGTACCATTAACAATACCTATAAGATCCAATGGAATTGCTACTTCCCAACCTATACTATTGTTAACTCCAAACATACATCCATTATCCATACCAAAAACCCAAGTATTAGCAACGTTACTCCAGTAATTTGTAGAACCAATAACAGCTAAATAAACTCCAGCACCGTTTATCTGATTTGACTGTTTAAGTCTTATATGAATTTGTATATCAGGGTAATTACCATTAGTCGGTTGGTAAACAAATCTACCAGGTTGATTATCTCCTACCCATGCATCGTTAGAAAGTCCACTCGTAGAGTTTGTATCTATCGAAATGCTTAACTTAAGACCGTTATCTCCGAGGTTAGGTACATTTAAATTACTTACAAAAATGTAAAGAAAATAGTTATCGTTAGTTACTCTCATACTTCCTAAACCCCAACTAAAGTGAGGATTAGGAGAGCTCGAGCTACCAACAAGCTTTGCACTATTCCAAAGAGGTTCATAACTTCCATCAATAATAAACATTGATTTCAAAATAACTTTACTATCACTTTCGCCAACAACCCCAGAAGATGATACCGCTACAACTTTAACATAGTTATACCCACCAGCAAGAGAAGGAAGTGAAGAAAAAGATACCCTATTAACAAGGTTTGTCCAAGAAGTAGAAGTATTCGTAGAAGCAACGTTTGTTGATACACCAGAAACATTCGAAACTACCACAATAACATTTGTTATGACATCAGGACTAGAAACATCAATATAACCAACAAAATTAACGTTTGTAGGTGTAATAAGAAAACTTGATTGTAGATTAGTTATATTCACGTAAGGTATATTGGAAACTTTCAAGTTCAATCCTAAAGTATAAGAAGAATTGTACTTCGAAAGTAAAGTTACGTAAACGTAAACACTATCATAACCTTGAGCAGATAAAAATACTACAAAATTCGATAAATCAATAAATTTAGCAGAATTAGAAAAACTATTATTGGTCAAATACAAGTAAATTCCAGAAACATCGTTAGATGTACTACCATCTAAAACACCCCTAACCAAGAAAAACGGCTGAATAAAACCCCCCTCACTAACGTTAACAAGATAAAAACTAACATTTGTAGCACCATAAGAAAAGTAATTCGTTTGAAAATTAGTAACATAATTCGTTTCATAAACGTTTACATTACCATTGTTAACAGTAGGATTCTGAGAACACGAAAACACAATTAAAACTAAAAGTAAAACAATAATAACTCTCATAGTAATATAATAATATTAAACTTTATAAATTTCAAAAAAGTGACATATTAAGTTGAAATAATTCTTTCAACAATCACTACAATAACAAATACCGCAAACAACAAAAAACTCAAAAAGTTATACCTTTTTTTCTCTCCATAAAAGCTACTTTCAATAACACTTGAAATTTCTTCATCAGGAACAATAAGTACTCTATACTTATTATCACTAATACTAACAACTCTAGATGCAAACTCACCGTAAGGGTAAATTATTTCAGTTTTTGAATAAACAAACAAAAATTCTATTATTTCTTTCAAAAACCATGGAAATTCATAGTCTTTATAATTAAACTCTCCCAAAACCAAAACATTGTTTTTATCCCTATCATACACAAAAACAGGTGTATTACCAAACTCGTAAACTTCACTGCCTAGAGGAACAAAAAAGTTGGTGTAAGGTAGTATAGAAAAAGAAGAAAAATTAAATTTTCTAGTGGTGGTGTTACCACTTTCATAAGTAGTGGTATAACCACCTTTACTACTGAAAATATTACTACCCCTTAAAAATATCTTACTTTCTGGACTACAAGGAACTATTATAGAATCTCTAAAGTTATCAGAATTAACAATATTACCAACAACAATTTTGTACCTAGAACCTTTGGTTACATAAAAATCTAAAACTTTAAGAGCATTTTCTATAAACTTAGCATTACTACACTCTAAAACTAAATCAAATCCACCTTTAAAAAAGTAAACTGGTTCAACAAACTCATTAGTCTTAAAACCATTAACCAAAATTCCCCTAATAAATCCTATTCCTTCAGTAGAAGAATTAACTTTCATTTCTCCTACTTTCCTACCAAAAACTACAGAGGACAATAGCATTTTAGAAGAATTACCAACATCCAAAAATACTTCAAACAAACACTCTTCCCTAACATCAACTTCATAGTTTACATGTATCTCGCTACCAACTCTTTTCCAAATAGAAAAACTCACTTTACCGTAAGGAAAAGTAAAAGGAAAATTTACAATCTTTCCTTTTATACCAAATTTATTTAAATTATCAACAAAACTTTTTTGTCCATCTGTAAGTACTATTACCTCACTTTCACCAGCAACTTGCGATAACTTACTAAAAAAATTTTTTTCAATTTTACCAACTTTCGGAAAATAAAACTTAATTTTTTCCATAACATCCTTAGGAGTACCAACAATTTCGTTTCCTTCTAAATCCAAAATCTTAACAATCTTACCACTAGGAATAGATACCAGGTATTCCTTCAAATACCTAAGGTAACTTTCAAAATTGCCTTTTGAACTGTAGGTAGTATCAAGAATTACAAGAATTTTATCTTTTCTATTTTCATAAATGTAAGGTTGAGAAAAAATTAAAACTATAATTACAATCATCAAAACCCTTAAAAACAACTTCAAAAACTCAACGTTTAAACTAAAACCTCTTGATCTTTTATTTTCCTCAAGAAGATCTAAAGTAGGCAAAATGACGTTTTTTCTTCTAGAAAACTTGTAAATGTATATAATAATAGGTATCAACGAAAAAGACAATCCCCACAAAAAAGGGTTTAAAAATTCTAACATACTATCTTATAACAAGGAAAGTAAAAACAGATTTTTCATTCCCAAAAGAAGAAAAAGCAATGTATTTTCCAGAAGGTACGTAAACTCCTTTATCATCTTTTAGATCCCAATTAAAAGTATAAATACCTTTCTCAAAAAGCTCATTGTTAACAATTGTTTTAACAATATTACCACTACTGTCAAAAATAACAACAGTCAAATAAGATGTTTCACCAACGTTAACTACAATTTTAGGTAAAAATCCATTTCTAGCCATGACAGGATTAGGATAAACTTTTATTTCATTTTCATCAACACTACTTTCCAAAATTACTTCTTTGGTAATGAATACAGAATTGATCTCACCACCGTACGGCGAAGAAGTGTAAGAAGAGAAAATAAAATAAATCTCGTCAACTTTTTTAGGTAAAACATCATAAAGGTTAAAAAAATAACTTTTTTGAGATGATACTAAATTAAGCCTATAAAGTACTACATTTCTCTTTGCATCAACTATCTGAACTTCGACTTGAGTAGATGGAGTAATATCAGCATCTATAAAAAGATTGTAGAAAAACTCATACTTACTTTTGTCTATTTTGATATTCGTTATCTTAAATGTAGAATAAGAACCACCTAACCTTAAACGGGAATTAGGAGGAGGTAGTATAAGAGTATTGTAAGCGCCGTATATAAGATTAGTGGTTTGTGGTGAAAAGTCTATAATAAGAATGTTGTTAGTCATTTCAAACGAAAAAGAATAAAAGCTCAAAGCGAAAATTAATAGAATAACAAAAATTAACTTACCCATATAATTATTATAATAAAATTTTCGTCAAATTTAAAAAATACCGAAAGATTTTAACATCCTTTCGATGTGTTAAAAATTAACGTTGGTTTAAGATCTTTGATAGATTTAGCACCGAGTATTTTCATACTTTCTTTTATTTCATTTTTTATTTTATCGAGGTAAAACTTAACTCCATCAACTCCACCGCCGAAAGCGTAAATAGTCACAGGTCTGCCTATTCCCACGAAATTTGCACCCAAACAGAGAGCTTTAACAACATCAGCCCCACTTCTAAATCCCCCATCTATACCTATTAAAACATTTTTACCTCTAAGAGTTTTGACAATCTCTGGCAAAACAGAGATAGTAGAAGGTAAAGAATCGTTTACTCTTCCTCCATGGTTAGATACCATTATAACCTTAGCACCAGCTTTATAAGCCAAAATAGCATCTTGAGGTGTCATAACTCCTTTAACAATAAAAGGTAACTTTGTAGAATTTACTATACTTTTAAGGTTATCCAAATCCTTAGGTTTAACATTTTGATTTTTAAGCTTCATGGTCAATATTGATACACCATCAATGTCCATACCCACTGCTATAGCTCCAACTTCCTCAGCCTCTCTAATTCTTTTAATTATCTCACTGTTATCCTCTCTAGGTTTGTATATTCCAATACCGTTACCAAAATTCTCCAAAATTGCTCTAATCCCAAACTTATACTTATCTGGAGTAGCACTATCACCAACCATAGCTAAAGTACCTGAATACATAGCACCTTTAACAACCCATCTGACGTACTCAAGTTCATCAACTGTTCCTCCCAAGTTTGTTTTAGTTCCCGTAACAGGTGAAACAACAACTGGCATATCTAACTTCATACCTAAAAAATCAATTGATATATCCACATCGTCAACAGAATGTATATACCTAGGCAAAAGTTTATACATTTTCAAAGATTTAACATTTTCAACAAACGTTTGACCATTTCCAACTCCTCCTATTCCTGGCATTTTCCCTCTACAAGCTTCACCATTACACTCTTTACAGACATAGCAAGCTCCATTGAATCTTTCTTTCGATAACTTAAGAATATCACTTTCAGAGATTGTATACAAATTCTCAGAAGATGTAACAATTTTTATTTTTCTAATGGCCTCGTTGACATTCCTTATAGCTTCTTCTCTTGTATTACCAATTGCTATTACATTTCCAGCTTTATCCAAGTTATTCTTAGGTTCTTTTACTTCATCACCATATTTAACCTTTATTATCACATCTTTAACACCCTTACACTTTAAAGCTTCATCCACACCGTATATACCTTTAACTATACCTTTGTAAGGTATTATAGCTCTCTCAATGCATGTAAACTTATATTCGTATTTTCCTATTTCTGGTTCTTTACCCAGATGTATCAAAAGAACATTTCTCATTAAGTTAACACCTGTTGAATATGGGAAAGTATGAGTTGACATAAACCCACCGGATAACCTTGAAGCAATTTCTCCAATGTAAGGAACACCAGAAGAAGATATTTTTATATCTCCTTTAGCAGCACCGTTAAATATACCAACAACCTTTATAGCTTTTCTAAATTCTTCCAAAGCGTTATCCAAAACATCACTTGAAAGATTAGTAGGCATAATATGTCCAGTTTCAACAAAGTATGGGGGATACTCTATTATTCTATCAGCAACTCCTGTTATTATTATTTGTCCATTGTACACTAAAGCATCAACACTAATTTCATCTCCATCTATAAATTCTTCTATTAAAACTTTACCTTCGTAAGAGTAAGAAACACTTTGGCTAAAAAACTCTTGTAATTCACTTTCACTTTCTATCTTTTTAACACCCCTAGCACCCATATTGTCAACAGGTTTAATAACAGCAACCTTACCTTTAGATTTTAGAATTCTAAATGCCTCTAAACTTTCATTTAAATTAGAACAAAGGTAAAACTCTGGAACACTAACACCACCATTCTTAAGAGATTTTCTCATTAGGTACTTATTAGTAGTTTTTAGAGCAGTCTCCGGAGAAACCAAAAAAGGAGCAACAATCTCGTTTATCTTAGCAACAGTGTACGACATATCAGTACCAACAGTAATAGAAGTAACAACTTTATCAATTAAGTTTTCCTCCTTCAGTTTAGATATTATTTGCTCATAATCTCTAGTACTAATAGGGAAAAATATATCAGCAATTTTAGATCCAATACACTCTGGATCCTTATCAAAAACTATGGCTTTAAAACCCATTTCTTTTATCTCTTTTATAATTTTCTCTTGTAGTAAACCCCCACCTATACAAACAACAAAACCACCCATACACTAACTAATCATAAAAAAAATAATACCTTTCTTAGTAGTAAAACTACATCCTTAATGGTAAAACTACAATGCAGAATAATTTTTCCGAATATATCAAAGGAGGGGAAAAAATGGGAATGTTTACCTCTCTTAACATAGCAGGTAGTGGACTAACAGCACAAAGGTTTAGATTAGATGTAATAGCGAACAACATAGCAAACGTTGAAACTACAAGAACAACAGAAGGAGGTCCATACCAGAGACAGAGAGTAATCTTAATGCCAAGAGATGATAGTTTAAAATTCAAAAGTCACCTTCTACCAGAAGCATTACAACCAGGACAAGGAGCAGGTGTAAAAGTTGTAAAAGTAGAAAAAGACAATTCACCACCAAGAATGGTCTATGATCCATCACATCCAGATGCAATAAAACACGGAAAATATAAAGGATACGTACTATACCCAAACGTAAACATAGTACAAGAAATGGTAGATATGATATCAGCTTCAAGATCGTACGAAGCAAACGTAACGGTAATAAACTCAACAAGACAATTATTTGAAAAGTCATTACAAATAGGTAAATAAAAATCCAAACTTGCAACAAAAAAAACCTATAGTTTAGATTATAAAAATCCTTTCGAGAAGTAACTATGAATCTAAACTGGGAAGAAAGTATATTCTCAGAGGTAAATTACCAATTCGTATCAAATCCATATCCAACTTACAACGAGTATATAAAAATTAGTTTCAGAGTTTTAAAGAATAACCCCATAAAAAGAGCATTTATAAGAGCAATAATAGACGGAGGTTCAAATTACATAAAAATGCAAACTTCAAGAGAAACAAAACATTTCGTATATTACGAAGGTTGGTTAAAGGTATCTCAAAGGTTTATAAATTATCATTTCGTTCTAGATTTAGGAAATGAAGTATGGTTTTTTACAAGAAAGGGACTTTTTAAACATTTTCCAACAGAAGATAACGATTTTGTGATAATAGCGGATTTTGAAAATCCGCACTGGGTACCTAAAAGCGTATTTTACCAGATATTTCCTGATAGATTTTGTCAAGGAAAACCAGAAATAAGTGTAAAGACAGGTGAATACACTTACAGAAACCACCAGACAATTCACCTTGAATGGGGAACAGAACCTTTACCTTACAACCAAGGTTTTTGCCTTGATTTTCAAGGAGGAGATCTCTACGGAATAAAACAAAAAATTCCTTACCTAAAGAGTATAGGGGTAAACGCTCTTTACTTAAATCCAATATTCAAATCCATGACACATCACAGGTACGATTGTATAGATTACTTTAACGTGGATCCCCATCTTGGAGGAAACCAAGCATTAAAAGAATTAGTCGAAGAACTTCACAAAAATGACATGAGAATAATACTAGATGTATCAATAAACCATACAGGAGACGAACATCATTGGTTTAAAAAAGCACTTTCAGACTTAAACTCAGAAGAAAGAAATTTTTACTACTTTTACCCTAACGGACAATACAAAGGATGGGCAAACCTTCCTGAATTACCACAATTAAACTACAATTCAAAAAAATTAAGAGAAATAATATTTGAATCTGATGACTCATTAGTTAGGTACTATATAAAAAAATTTGATATAGATGGTTGGAGATTTGACGTTGCAAATGACACCGGAAGAAATGGAAAAGACCAGTTTGGCAATGAAATTTTTGCAAGAATAAGAGAAAGAGTAAAAAGTATAAAAAAAGAAGCTTACATAATAGGTGAACATTGGGAAGATAACATAAGTTATTTACTTGGAGATCAGTTAGATGCATGTATGAACTACTTCGCTTCAGCAAGACCTATAAGATGTTTTGCAGGAGAGTTAGACTGGTTCCTTAGAAGAATTGTTGAAATAGGTAGAAAACTTAACCCTTACACAGGTAAAGACTTAGAAAACCAAATATTTCAGCACTACACAAGGTTACCTAACCAAATAGCATTCCTACAATTCAACTTAATAGATTCTCACGATATCTTCAGATTTCACACAACAAAATACTTTGATAAAGACATTTACAAAGGTATGTTAATACTGCTTTTCATGTTACCAGGCACCCCATCAATATACTACGGAGATGAAATAGGACTAAGTGGAAGAACAACAGACATAGAAGGATGTAGATACCCATTCGATTGGAACGAAAATAACTGGAATATGGATTTCCTAAACTTATACAAATCTCTCTCACACCTAAAAAGAAACCAAAAAACCCTTCACCTAGGAGGATATAAATCATTGTATTCAGATGATGACAGTTTTATTTTTTCAAGGTTTGACGAAGAATACGCATTTATAGGAATAATAACAAAATCCGAAAACGAAAAAGAAATACTTTTTCCAACATACCCCATTGGCGTTTTCAATAACGAAGGAGAAGAAATATTTTCAGGTGAAAAGTTTAAACCACAAGACGGATACTTGAACGTAAAAATCTCCAAAAAAAAACATCTCCTATTAAAGTTCAAAACAGATAACTAAAATGTTTTTGAAAGTAATTTTTCCAGTACTAATAATAATAGTTTTATCTTACATTCTATCAAAATTTAAAAAGTTAGAACATCACATTTTAAGTGTCCTAGCAATTTACATCCTATCACCTGCACTCATACTTAGAGCATTTGATATGCACGGAGAATTGTTAATAAAAAATTCCTTTCTAACATCGTTACATTTAATACTATACGTCATAGTAATGTATGTAATATCAAAATACTTAGCAAAACTACTAAAATTATCAAACCGCTCGAAGTATTCTTTAATACTTCTATCGTTTTTACCTAATACCGGAAACATAGGTATACCTGTAATTGAGTTGTATTTAGGAACAGAAGGCAGTAGTTACGCCACACTAATACTAGTGATAACCTCAATACTAACCCAAACATACGGAGTCTACATAGCCTCAAGAGGCAGCTCTAATTTAGAAGATTCCAGAAAAAGTCTAGAAAATGCCATAAAAAACGTTATATCTCTACCGCTTATATACGTATCAATACTAGGTTTCATACTTTCAATTTTCAGCATAAAACTACCATTCTTTTTAAAAGAACCAATATATAACTTAGGTTTCTCAGCTCTTATATTGGGACTAATACAACTTGGAATAGTACTAGGAAAAACAAAAATAAACTTCGTACCGTTAAAATTTGTAATATCAGCAAACTTACTAAAACTTGTAGTAGCCCCAATTGTAGCAGCTTCAATAGGATACTTAATTGGATTCAGAGGAATAGAACTTAAGGTAATAATTTTACAATTTGCTATGCCATCAGCACTCTACTGTAGCATACTATCAAGTTACTTTAACTTAATTCCCAAAACCGTAGGAGTAACTGTTTTTATATCCACAACAATGAGTTTTATAACACTGTACATTCTAATAGAAATACTCCAATTTTTTTAAAAATCTAATTTTCTAAAAATCTAATTTTTTAAAAATCTAATTTTTTAAAAATCTAACAAAAACAATACGATAATAAAAGCATGGAAAAAAACAAAGATTACTACAAAATACTAGGAGTACCAAAGAATTCAAGATTAGATGAGATAAAAAGTGCGTACAGAAAACTAGTAATGAAATACCATCCAGACATTTCAAAAATAAAAGAAACAGAAGAAATGTTTAAAATAGTTAACGAAGCTTACACAGTTTTATCAAACCCTAAGTTAAGAGAAAACTACGATAAGAAACTTAAAGGAACAATAGAAAACAATGAAAACTCAAACCTAGTGAAAATAATAAAAACTATAAAGAAAAATATTAACATTGTAGTAAAAGAAATACAAAAGTTTTTTGATGAAATTTCTTCCGATAAAATGCTAGAAAAACTATCAAACGAAGAAATTCTTCAAAGGTTATACTTCTCTGAAAACGAGTTTGTTAAGATTGCTGCACTAAACGTAATAAAACGAAGAAAAAAAAGATCATTAATACCATACCTCATAGATATATCAAAATCATCTTCAATATCTCAAAACCTAAAGTTGCAAATAGCGCAAGTACTCAAAGAACTAGGGTATAAAGGAATATAATAATACGGTAGGGGAGTAAAAAACTTAAATAAGCAACCTTAAAATAGATTGAGGTCTTAGGTTAGCTTGAGCTATCATTGATATTGAAGATTGAGCTAATATTTGGTTTTTAACGAAATCACTCATCTCATAAGCCATATCGGTATCTCTTATTCTCGATTCAGCTGCTTGTAAATTCTCGTACCCTATAAGAAGTGTTTTAGCTATTTTGTCTAGTCTATTTTGGTAAGCTCCTAGGTCCGCTCTCTGTTTATTCAAAATTTGTAAAGCGGAATCAATGGCACCTATGGTCCTATTTGCACCTTCTTGGTTAAGTAAGTTAACTTTACTTGTTCCATCATCCTGTATAAGTCCTAAACCTTTAGCTGTCATATCACCAACGTTTATAAGTATTCTTTGATCCATGTTAGCTCCTATGTGGAAAGCAATATTTGACACGTTAGGAGCAAACCTACCAGTAAGAATATTCATACCGTTAAACTGCGCATGAGAAGCAATCCTGTTTATTTCTGCAACTAACTGAGAAGCTTCAACTTGCATGTAAGTTCTATCTTCATCCGAATAAATTCCATTACCAGCTTGAATTGCTAGTTCTCTAAGCCTTTGAAGTATTTCCGTAGTTTGGTTAAGGTATCCTTCCGTTGTTTGTATAAATGAGATTGCATCTTCTGCGTTCATTTCAGCTCTCCTAAGTCCTCTTATCTGGGCTCTCATTTTTTCTGAAACAGCTAACCCAGAAGCATCATCACCAGCTTTGTTAATCCTAATACCCGATGAAAGTTTCTCAAGGTTAGAGTCAAGAGCCCAGTTGTTAACCTTAAATTGTCTGTTAGCAAATATTGAAGAAATGTTGTGATTAATAATCATAGGTATCGCACCTCCTACTTATTAAGGGATACATTCCTTTATATCCCTTTCTCCCCTACCGTAAATTTTTATTTTCTAGAGCAAATGGCAAAAGGGAGGCTTTAAAAGCCCCCCATTTTAAAACGTCAAGAAGAATATGTCTTTTAGAACAAAAATTATCTTAACAACGCTAACACTGACTGAGGTCTTAAGTTAGCTTGAGCTATCATTGATATTGAAGCTTGAGCTAATATTTGGTTTTTAACGAAATCACTCATCTCATAAGCCATATCGGTATCTCTTATTCTCGATTCAGCTGCTTGTAAATTCTCATACCCTATAAGAAGTGATTTAGCTGTGTACATTAATCTATTCTGGTAAGCTCCTAGGTCCGCTCTCTGTTTGTTCACCTTCTGCAAAGCTATGTCAATAACACCAATAGCTCTATTGGATTTTTCAGGAGATGACAGACTCAATATTTCACCAGTTGCACTATCCTTAATACCCAAACTTGCAGCAGTCATAGATTCAATTGTAACTTGAATTCTTTGATCCATATTTGCACCAACGTGTAACCACATACTTGCAGTAGGAATAGTAGTTTCAGTTCTTTTTGCAAACCTACCAGTAAGCATCGTTAAACCGTTAAACTGTGCATGAGAAGCAATCCTGTCAATCTCAGCAACTAACTGTGAAACTTCAATTTGGATATACATCCTATCTTCATCGGTATAAATACCGTTAGAAGCTTGAACAGCTAGTTCTCTTAACCTCTGCAAAACTTGAGTTGTTTGATCAAGGTATCCTTCAGCTGTTTGAATGAAAGAAATACCATCTTCAACGTTTCTTTCAGCTCTCATTAAACCTCTTATTTGGGCTCTCATTTTTTCTGAAACAGCTAACCCAGAAGCATCATCACCAGCTTTGTTGATTTTAAGACCCGATGAAAGCTTCTCAAGGTTAGAATCAAGAGCCCAGTTGTTAATCTTATACTGCCTATTGGCAAAAATAGATGAAATGTTATGGTTTATTATCATAAACCCCTCCTTGGTTTATATTTCCCTTCATCGTGAAGGGATTATTTTCAAAACTTAAACCTTAGAGGGGATAGCTCGATAATTAATAAAGTATCTACCAGCTATCCCTCTCTCCCTAAGCAAAATAATAATCGGATAGCTGGTATACTTTACTTTAACTAAGCTTAGAATTTAAAAAAGCATTACCATTCATTTTTCCTTAGCACCAATGAGTTTTTTAACAACTTCTTGGATATCTGCTGGTACAAAAAGAATTGTAGTATTACCAGATTTCCCCATTTCTTTAATACTGTTGATATACTCTTTAGCGATAAAGTACATCATTGAAGCCATACCACCTTCAGCAATAGCCTGAGTTACAAACCTTATAGCGTTAGCATCAGCTTGAGCTAGTCTTTCCCTAGCTTCAGCTTCCCTTTGAGCAGATTCTTTAAGTGCTTCAGCTTGAAGAATTGTAGCTCTTTTTTCTCTTTCAGCCTTCATCTGCAAAGTCATAGCATTCTGAATATCAGAAGGCGGCGAAATGTCTTTTATTTCCACTCTTGTTATCTTTGTACCCCATTCATCAGTAGCTAAATCCAATTCTCTTCCCAATTCTTCGTTAATCTGAGCTCTAGATGAAAGACTCTCATCCAAAGTAAGCTTACCCATTATCGATCTAAGATTAGTCATAGTAAGCTGCTCTATTGCTCTATTTAAGTTAGTAACACCATACGCTGCTTTTTTAGGGTCAATTACCTTGTAAAACACAACAGCATCCACTTCCACAGTAGCATTGTCCCTAGTTATTATTGTCTGCTTTGGCAAATCTAAAACCTGTTCTCTAACATTTATCTTATAAGCAATCTGATCAAAAATAGGTATAATGAAATTTAAACCTGGTTGCAAAACCCTATGAAACCTACCAAATCTCTCAACAACGTAGTTAAACCCTTGCGGCACAGCCTTCAAACCCGATATAACTACAAAAATAATCGCAAGAAGTAAAATTATAAGAAAAGTACCCCCAGTCATAAAAAACCTCCTTAATCCAGATTGTAAGAATACTTAATCTAAAATATCAAACTACAAAAAATATCTTAAATTCTTCTTTTACCTAAAAAATTATTGAAAAAACAGAAAAATTAAAACAATAAAAGAAATAGAACATTTTATACCTTTGGAATCAAAAACCCCCACTATCCCAAAAACTATACAGTATTACCTAGCCTCTTAGACACACCGTAGAAAATTCAAGGAAAGTAATAAAATTACAATCTGTAATAAAATTACAACTTGTAATAAAATTACAAATTTACTCATTTTGGGCGAAAAATTTTTTTTCAGTTTATATATCAATACTAGTAAAACTTCCCGATTTGCACGCTTTTTAACGAAATCCATTTAAAGAATATACCAAAATACTACTTTGTTTGTTGTTAGTTAGGTAAATATTATTTATAATAGTTTCAAGATGAACAATAATATAACCTTTAAGGTATCGAAATACAAACCTGGAAGTTATGTGATGATAGAAGGTGACAAAATTCCAGAGGAATTTTACATCATTCAAAGTGGTAAGGTACGAGTATTTGAGACAATAGACCCTATAATAAAAGGTACAAAAGAAGGTACACTTTTACAGAAAGGTGATTTTTTTGGAGTAGTATCATGCATGAGTAGAAGAAGTAACATGGAAACAGTTTTGGTACTCGAAGAAACCCAACTACTAGCAATACACAGATCACAATTTGGAGACTTAATACAAAAAAGTACACCAATAGCTATAAAAATTCTAAGATATTTCTCACAAAAGCTAAGAGAATACGATACTACTCTAACCAAACTAACATTTAAATCCCACACAGAAGAGGATCCATACCAATTATTTAACATAGCAGAATACTACTATTCTAAAAAAATGATGGAACAAGCTGCATATGCGTACAAAAAATATTTAGAGTACTGTCCTGATGGAGGCTATACATCGGTAGCAAAAATGAAGTTAGCATCAATAGATCCAATAATAGCAATGTCAGAGCCCGATATAGATACTTCAAAATCAATAGAAAAATATCACGATAACCAAGTAATATTCTGCGAGCATGAGTACGGAGATAAAGCATACGTAATACTAAAAGGTAACGTGAGAATAACAAAATTCGTTGAAGGTAAGGAAGTACTTTTAGCAGTCCTAAAAGAAGGAGATATATTTGGAGAAATGGCAGTACTAGAAAATAAACCAAGAAGTGCAACAGCTACAGCAGTAGGTGAAACAGAACTATTGTACGTAAAAAAAGAAAACTTCGATGCAATGGTACATTCAAAACCGGAAATAGCAACAAGAATAATAGAATTACTAAGTGATAGAATATGGGCAATATACAGACACTTAGCTAAT
>CALFVP010000155.1 GCA_937928175.1 uncultured bacterium
ATGTAACCTCCTGATAAGTCTTAAAAGTAATGGCATTTTTTGTAAAGTCCTTAAGAGTAAAATTTTTGGTATTTTCTTTTTCCAAGTTTCCTTGTAAAGTTATCTAAATTAATATTACCCTCTCACAGTTTTGGAATAATCTTTGCAACTTGATAAGTAATAGAAAGATTTCACAAAATAAAAGCATGAGTTTAAATGAAAATCTAACAAATGACATAGACGAAATAAGAGTACCAGTATCAATTTCAAAATTTTTACTAAAAGAAGATGACATACTTGATGAAGACTTACTGTACTACGATAACCTAAAAAAAGGAACAATGTTAACAAAAGCTTTAATATCAGCAATACAACAAATGGACATGGTAGAAACTGTAAAAGTACTTAGACTCAAAAAAATAATAGATGAAGAAAATGAAGAGAATGAAAAAAGAAAAATTGAAGTAATACAAAAAGAAGAGGAAAAAACTGAAAACATTGAAAAAATGAGTGATACCGAGATAAAACTTGGGTTTACTGATGAAAAAACTGATAAAAAAATAGCTGAAGCTATAAGAAATACTATAAACAAAATAAGAGGAAAAGACTACCAAACTAATTTAGAGAATACAGCCAAAGAGATAGAGAAATCTATTCAAGAACAACCAACATCACAAACTCAAAAGATAGAAATCCAAAAAATAATAAACGAAATTTCCCAAAGTTTAGTTGATACCTTATCTTTACAAAAAATATTACCAATAAAAAATAAAACCGATGTTTTATCTTTAAGCTTCTCAAACAAAAGCACATCAAACTATTTTCTAGACTTAGTAGTATCTAACCAAACGTTATTCGTAAACTCAGCAAAAAGCATAGTATTAAAGTTTATAAACTCATTTGGAGATGACAACGGTGGAATAATACTGAGTAGTTTATTCCAGTTCTCAGAAAACGAAGATTATATACTATCACATTCAATATTCGTTATGTCAATGTCAATACTAATAGCAAAAGAATTAACCAAGTTAGCTTATGAAAAAACTATACAACGAAACGTTACTCAACAAAACTCACAAAGTAAAGTAGATACTAAATTTTTAAAAGTCATATCTCTAAAAACATTCGATTTAGAAGAATTAATAAACATAGGTATTGCTAGTATAATGCATGATGTTGGACTAAGAAAAAACTTTGGAACAATACTACCTTCGTTTAAATTCCCAAAAACCAGTTATTCAAAAATCGAACTACATCCAAGTGAATCAAGTTTCTTTGCACAAAGAATAAACCTAGATGTAAAAGTCCAAAGAGCTATATACGAGCACCACGAATATATGGACGGAAGTGGTTACCCCAAAGGAATAAATAAATACTTATCAAAGTATTCACCTATAATAGCATTTGCCGAAAGATTCAGTGAATTAGTACTGGAAAACCCTTTCATTTCAAAACCATTACCACCAGCTCTAGCAATAAATTATATACTAAAAAACGAAATTCAGAAATACGATAAAGATGTACTATTTGCATTTATAAGATCTACGTCAACTTACCCAATTGGTAGCTGGGTAAAATTATCCAACAACATGATAGGACTCGTTACAAATTTAAGCCCAAAAGATAAAACAAAACAGATAGTAAAAGTAATATCAGATGACCAATTTAGAAAATTACCAACACCAAAAATAATAGATCTATCCGAAACAAACGATGTAAAAATAACAGAAATCTTAAATCCTATTGATCTATCAAAAAAATTAGGAGATCTAAAAACTTACTACTTTGATTAAACACCATTACCTTTTGTGCGAAAACCTTGAAAACGTAAATACCATTAAAGATACTAAAATTCCAAGAATTTCAACGAAAATAACAAAGTAAAGAATTAAATTTTTGTTCACATCGTAAAGATAACCAACAATTGAATTTCCTAAAGCAAATCCTACACCCAGAATTGTATTAAAAATACCGTAAAATAACCCTCTCTCTTGAAGTGGTACGATATTACCAATATGTGCTCTCACAACAGTTTCATAATATGAAGTTACTACTCCCCAGATTATCAAGGCTAAAACAAAAAGAATAAAATTACCTGAAAAACTAAAAATTACAATCGCAATTACCATTAACGGTAAAAACCCCATTACAGTAACACCTATTCTGTCATAAAGTATTCCTATAGGTATTGCAACTAAAGCATCTAAAACCATAACAATAGCGTAAACAAGAGGTATAAAAACTTCTGGAATAATGTTTACTTTAACGGCATGAAAACTTATAACAGGGAAACCAATAAATCCTAAACTCGTTAAAAATATGAATACAAGGTAAAAATATACCAAAAACCTATTGTTCTTATCATTAATTTTCTCTTCTTTTTTAATATCTATATCAATTTTACCAGAATACATCTTTGAAATAAACAAAAAAACCAACATAATAACAAAAGGAACAAATAAAACAAGAAAAGAATTTTTATATCCCAGTCCAATTGCTAAAAAAATGTAAAACAATACAGGACCAATAACAGCACCAATTTGATCAG
>CALFVP010000156.1 GCA_937928175.1 uncultured bacterium
AGAAGAACAACTTAAAATACTATCAAAGTCCCATTCTCTCAACTTTAGTACAACAAAAAGAGAAATTCTAAGTATCTTTGAAAGTATAGGAATACAAAACGGTGAAAGAATACTAAAAAGTTTTCCACACCAACTAAGTGGCGGAATGATACAAAGAGTAGTAATATCGTTTATACTATTACTGAAACCAAACGTAATAATAGCAGATGAACCAACAACATCCCTTGATGTCAGCATTCAAAAAGAAATAATAAAAACTCTAACCGAAATAAGAGATAAATACAAGATATCCATAATTTTCATAACTCATGACCTATTACTAGCAAAAGAAATATGCGATAGAATCATTATAATGTACTCAGGATACATAGTAGAAGAAGGAGAAAAAAATACAATATTTAAAAATCCGCTTCACCCGTACACAAAAGGATTAGTAAACTCCATACCTTCGGTAAACGTCAAACTGGAAAACCTATCGTTTATACCAGGTAGAGTACCACACTTTTCAGAAATAAAAAAACAATGTCCATTCGTTGAACGCTGCCCAATAGCCCAAGAAATATGTTACCAAGACGTACCAATGTTAGAAAAAATCCAAAATTCAAAAGTAAGGTGTTTTTTAGCAAAAACAAACTTTCAATAACTTTTCAAAATCTTTTCCAAAACGTTTGTAAACTCAAATTTATACGATATACCTTTAATATCTTTACCAGCTTCACCGTACTTAGAAATTTCAATAAACAAAATTCTTGATATAACATCTTTCCTAACATTCTCGTTAGGAATATTGGTAGAAGAATAAAAAAATTCTATAGCCTCATCGTAATTACCTTTATTGAAATTGTAAACACCTATTACGTAACTTACAAACTCTGGAAAAAAAGTATAAGGTTCACTCGTTAAAAACGAAATACCTTTTGAATCATTTTTTTCAAAAAGTAAGTAATACCCTACAAGAAACTTTGCTATACTTACCTCTTTACTTGACAAACTCCTATTTGACAACAAACTAGACAAAATAAAAAACCCTTCCTCAAAATCTCCTTCCCAAAAACATCTAATTCCTTTAAAAAAATTGTACTTATCCAAACTAACATTAGAAATAGAAACCAAAAAAGAATCGATTTTTTGACTATCGTTCAAATTCATAGCGTTAACAAACTCAGAATAAAGCTTCTGGTCACGGTTTAAAATTCTAAGTGACAAAGAAATCAAAAAAACTAGCAAAGAGAAGAAAAAAACAATATAAACGAACTTCTTCATAAAGAAAGTATACAATCTGAATAACTACAAAAACAAGTATAAAATTCAACTTTGTAAGAAAGAAAGTACTTATTTAAAATTCCTCAATCTATGGAAATAACAAACATAGAAGGTAAAGTATTAGAAAAGATAAAATTTAAGGGAGCACAAATATTCAGCGATAAAAGACTGATAAAGAGTGTTGAGAAGATTATTGAAGATGTTATGAAAAATGGAGATAAAGCATTAATAAAGTATGCCAGGAAATTCGATAAAGCACCAAAAAATTTTTCTATAAAAGTTTCCGAAGAAGAGGTAAAAGAAGCCATAAACCTGGTTCAAAGTTCAAAATACTTGATGGAAATAACAAGTAATTTTTTGAAAATGTCAGAAAGAGTTTACAAATTTCACAAAGCTCAATTTGAGAATCTCAACCTAAACAAAAAGTGGTACATACAAACAAACGGTACAGTAGGACAAGTAATAACCCCTATTGAGAGAGTGTGTATATACGTTCCTGGTGGTAGAGCAATATACCCATCAACTCTTATAATGAACGCGATACCTGCCAAAGTTGCTGGAGTAAAAAGTATATACTTATCGACTCCTTCAAGTAGTGGTAAAGTTTCACCTGTTATAATTTATCTATCTAAAGAACTAGGTATTAAAGATATTTACAAAGTAGGTGGAGCGGCAGCAGTTTCGGCTTTTGCTTTTGGTACTGAAAGTATTCCCAAAGTTGACATGATAGTAGGACCAGGAAATAAATACTTCATAACAGCAAAAAAAATACTAAACGGTATTATAGGAATTGACATGCTACCAGGACCAAGTGAAATAGCTGTAATAGCAGACCACGGCAATCCCTACAACATAGCACTAGACATACTATCCCAACTTGAGCATGACCCAGATTCAAGTGGATACCTAGTATCAACGGATAAAAACCTAATAGAAAACGTAAAAGACAGTATAAAATTAATACTGAAAGAAACTAATAAAAGTAACTCACTTCTAAAATCAACGAATAACATTCTATTCATACACACAGAAACAATAGAAGAAGGATTTAAAGTAATAAACGATATTTCACCTGAACATTTAGAAGTAATAGTAAACGGTATCACAACTGAAAATATAGACAAATTTGTAAAGAATGCTGGCACAGTACTGATAGGAGAAACAACACCAGTTGTGTTAACGGATTACATAGCAGGTACAAACCACGTACTACCCACAGGTACAACTGCTAGATTTTCATCTCCTTTAGGAGTTTACAATTTCGTAAAATTTTACAATTTTGCACAATGGTCAAAAGAAAACTTAAACACAGACAGAGAAATTGTATCGAAACTATCAAGATACGAAGGACTAGAAATACATGCTCTTTCACTGGAAAAAAGAATAGTTGAATAGATAGCATTTTTGTGCTTTTAATTACATTTTTGACCTATGTTGAAATGTTTTTGAGGTGTTTTATATAATATTTTAGTATGGTTTGGGGGTGTGGCGGAACGGCAGACGCGGGGGACTTAAAATCCCCTGGGTGAAAACCCGTGAGGGTTCGAGTCCCTCCATCCCCAAGGCCTGTAGCTCGAATTGGCTAGAGCGCCGGACTCCAAATCCGGAGGTTGTGGGTTCGAGCCCCACCAGGCCTGAAGGTTAGCTAATCTACAAAGGTAAACTATGAAAACTATAATTAAATTTTTTAAAGACGTAATAGAAGAAATGAAAAAAGTTTCCTGGCCACCTAAGGAAGAGGTAATATCTTCCTCAGGAGTAGTAATAGTGTTTATAATAATACTTTCAATAATATTAGGGCTGGTTGATTTTGTAGCCTCAACCGTTATAGGATTACTTCTAAAGTAAGAAGGTATACCTATGAGTAGAGCATGGTATGTTTTACATACTATATCAGGACTGGAAAACAGTGTGGTTGAAAAAATAAAAAAAGAAACCTTAAAAAACGAAGAGATAAAAAAAATAATAGTTAACATAAAAATACTAACAGAAAACGTTGAAGTTAAAGGGAAAAATGACAAAAAAATCGTAAAAAAACAAAGGTTATTCCCAGGGTATGTACTAATGGAGTTAGACTTACCTCAAGACGAACAAAAATTGGAATCGTTCCTAAGAACAATAAATAACATTCATGGAGTAATAGGTTTTCTGGGAGCAAAAGTGGAAAAAAGCAGTTTAAAATCATTCAAAGTACCACCTAAACCGTTATCAATAGAAGAAGTGAGAGCAATATTCGAAAAAGCTGGAGAATTCAAAAGTAAAGCTTTTGTTGATCTATCATCTTCGTTTGAACCAGGTAACCAAGTTAAAATTACCAGCGGTCCATTCAAAGGACTCGTAGGAACTGTAGTTGAAGTTTACCCTGACAAACATAAACTTAAAGTAAACGTTTCAATATTCAATAGAGAAACTCCACTAAACATAAACTTTGATCAAGTAGAAAAAATATAAAACTATGCTCAAAGAAAGTAATAAAAATAAATTTTACCATTTCTACCCAAACATAGTTTGTGTTGTTATGTCGGAGTTTGATAACAGAATCAATGCCATGCCAGTAGCATGGTCAAGCGGTATATCAAGTAATCCTAGATACTTTGGCGTACTAATAGCAAAAAAAAGATTCACCTACAAAATAATAGAAAAATCAAAAAAATTCTCTGTAAACTTTCTAGATTGGAAATACCTAGATACAGTAGTAAAATTAGGTTCAACTTCAGGAGAAGAAATAGATAAAATAAAGGAATTCAATATTCCAATAGAAAAAGGTAAAGAAGTATATTTTATTCCTCTATCCTACGTTGTATATGAATGCACAGTAATAAAAGATGAAGAAATAGGTGATCATAACTTAATTATAGGTAAAATTGAAAGAGTACTAATAGATGAAGAAGTTTTTGATGAAAACGAAAAACCAATTTTAGAGAAAGTAAAACCTATCTTTTACATGGGAAGTGGAGAATTCGTAAAGCTAGAAATATCAGAAAAGTTTAAGGAGGAATAAAAGTGGACAACAAAGCAAAAATTAATGCAGCAAAAGGAGCATTAGAATACATTTTAGAAGACTTAAAAGAAAACACAGTTATAGGGTTAGGTAGTGGTACAACAGTACAAGAATTCATAAAACTACTAGGAGAAGAAGTAAAAAAGGGACTTAAAGTTATATGCGTGACAACCTCCTACGCATCGAGAATGATGGCAATAGAAAATGGAATACTGGTAACTGATACAGATGCAGTTGATAAAATAGATATAGCGATAGACGGAGCTGACAAAGCAAACAAAATAGCACTACTTAAGGGAGGTGGCGGTGCACTAACAAGAGAAAAAATAATAGACTATAACTCAGACAAATTCATAGTAATAGTAGACGAATCAAAATTAATACAAGATGATACACTAGAAGGAATAGTAAACATGGAAGTTTTACCATTCGCAGCACCAATAGTAATGAAACAACTTAAAGAATACAATACAAAACTAAGAGTAGGAAAAGGAAAACTTGGACCTATTGTAAGTGACAACGGTAACTTCTTGCTAGAATGCTACATGAGATTAGAAAACCCCGCAGAAACAGAAAAATGGCTAAAAAGCATTCCAGGAATAATAGAAAACGGTATATTCACAAAGTTTTCATCAATAATTGTAGGAACCGAAAAAGATTGGTATAAATTCGTATAACCTGTAAGGCAATCCCAAAACCTAAAAATTTCAACACTCTAAATAACTTCAAAAAATAGGTAACCGTAATTTATAATTTATAAACCAATATGGTAAAAATAGGAGTAATTACAAACAGTGTTGTATTGTCAAAATCAATAGCAATCTCATTAATATCTAAAGGATACTACGTAAACCACATATTCTCAGACGAAATTGAAAAACATAAA
>CALFVP010000157.1 GCA_937928175.1 uncultured bacterium
AAAAGTAAGGATGTTTTCTTTTACAGAGATAAGATTGTTGCTTACAGGTATAACGAAGATGTTGAGAAGAGGAGGGGTTTTTACTTTGATTTTGGTATAACTGCTAATAAGTTTATTGGATTTTTATTTTTTGTTCCTGACAGACTCTTTTTATCTAACTTTTTTCTTCTTGCTATGAAAGGTATAATAAAGAGTTATCAAGTTGAGGAGTTAGTTTATGAGGAGTTAAAAAGTATTGCTGAGAATTTTCTAAAAGAAAGAGAGTTACCGTTGCAAGTTTGTATTACTTCTTTTGAGATACTTGATGATGGTTTGCTGGTATTTCCTTCAAGTCATTTTAGTGTTTGTGCTTACTTTGATAATGAGTTTAAGGACATTAAGGATAAACAAAAAATTCCTAAAGATGCTATACTGTTTATTTCTAACAATGATATTCCTAAAGATACTGTATCAAAAATTAAATTTGATGGTAATAAAAAATTGTATTTGGAGATTTTGTTGAATAGTGTTGAAAAAGATGATACTTTCTTTTTAGTTTGTGTTTGATGTTTTTAGCGTTTTTTGGTTTGTGTTAGATTTTTAAATTTTTTAGTACTGTTAGAGCGTTTTTGGCTGCTGATTGTTCTGCTTCTCTTTTTGAGAAGCCTTTTCCTTGAGCTATATCTTTATCTTTTAGTGATACTTTTACTGTAAATTCTTTATTGTGGTTAGGTCCTACTTCGGAAATTATTGAATATTTTGGGTAGGTGTTGAATAGGTTTAATGATACTGTTTGTAGTATACTTTTATAGTCACTTGTGCCATCTTTTATTCTTTTTTCAATAATGGGTAAGAATAACCTTAATGTGAGCTTTTTTGCTTCTTCTAGCCCATTTGAAATAAAAACTGCACCAATTAGCGATTCAAGACAGTTTGATATTATGGTTCTTTTTCCTCTTTCGTCAAACTTGTTTAGTGGTGGAAATGTTAGAATGTATTTGTCTATTCCTATTTCGATTCCTATATCGTACATAACTTTTCTGCTAACAACATCGGATTTTATGCTTGAGAGTATTCCTTCGTTGTAGTGTGGATACTTTTTATATAAATATTCACTTATTATCATTGATATTACTGAATCTCCTATGAATTCCAGTCTTTCGTTTGATTGGCTTGGTAATGAATTGTATTTGGTATAAGATGAATGTACTAGACAATTGTGTAACAAATCTAGTTGTTTAAACTTAACTTTTATTTCTTTTTCGAACTTTAGCAATTCTGATATTCTATCTTTTGGTAGTGGGGGTATTTTTCTAAATATCATTTTTGCTTTTGATTTTTTCTATTTCTTCTTCTAATTGTTTTACTTTTTTTAGTAGTTCTGGTAGTTTTGTTTCTGATACGAATATTCTTTTTTGTTCTAGTGCTTCTCTTGCGGGTATTCCTAGTAATATTTTGTTTGGTGGTACTTCTCTGTCTTCTACTCCTGATTTTGCCATTACTATAACGTTATCTCCTATTTTTGCGTGATCTACTATTCCCGCTTGTCCTGCGATTATTACATTTTTGCCTATTTCTGTGCTTCCTGCTATTCCTGCTTGAGATACTATTATACAATTTTCTCCTATTTTTACGTTATGTGCTATTTGGACTAAGTTATCTATTTTTGTACCTTTACCTATTATCGTTTCTCCTATGAATGCTCTGTCAATGCATGAGTTAGCACCAATTTCAACGTTATCTTCGATTATTACTTTTCCTATGTGTGGTATTTTGTAATGAATTCCGTTGTGTGGTGTATATCCAAATCCGTCTGCTCCTATTACTGCTCCAGCGTGAATTATTACATTGTTTCCTATTATCGTTCCTGGATATATTACAACGTTTGGTTTTATTACAGTTTTGTTTCCAATCTTTACATTGTACCCTATAAAGACGTTTGAGTATATTAAAACGTTATTTCCTATCTCAACGTTATCTTGTATTACTGAAAAGGGCATTATTGTTGTATTGTTACCAATTTTCACGTTTTTACCTATGTAAGCTTTATCTGATATTCCTTCAAATCCAATATCTTCGTAAGGATTGTATAGTTCTGCTATTTTTGCAATTGCGAACTTAGGATCATCTACCTTTAATAGTGTTTTGCCTCGGTACTCAATATCGTGTGTTACTATGATTGCTGATACTTCTGTTTTAAGTGCTTCTTCGTATTTATTTTTGTCTATTACAAACGTTATTTCTCCTTTTTTGCCTTTGTTGTATTCGGCAATACCGTAAATTTTTTCGTTTCCATCTCCTTCAACTGTACCTTTTACTATGTTAGATAAATTCTCTACAGTGTATTCCATATTTATACCTTCAGTATTTTTTCTTAGCATCTTCTTGGACTTTTATCCACTTTTTTATATCTTGAGTTACGTCATTTCCTTTAGAGTAGTAAATTAAATTTCCTCTAGTGTCCAATATTATTGAGAATCCGTTTTTATCACCGTATGCCCTTATGTAGTTTATTAGATCCCTGTATACGTACTGTTTTAGCGATTCTCTGTATTTGTTTAATCTTTCTTCTATGCTTTTAAGTTCACTTCCGTATTTTTCAATTTTTGATTCGTATTCTTTTGATAGATTAGATAGTTCGGTAGCAATTTGGTAGTCTATATTTGTTTCTTTAGATGCGTTTATTGTATTTGATATTTGTATAATTTTAGACCTAATATCGTTTATTTCTTTTTTAAGGTTTTCTAATTTTTCTTCTGAGGCTTTTTTGTATTCTGTAAACTCTTTTGCTATTTCTTTTCCTTCTACAAAACTGTCAAATATTTCTACTAAATCTATGATTCCTATTTTTTCTACTCTGCTGTATCCGTTTGTTTTATAGGGTAGTATTATTACTAAAACTACTAGTAAAACGAAGAGAAAAAACTTGTTTTTTGAAAACTCGTTTTTTGAAAACTTGTTTTTTGGAAACTTGTTTTTTAAAAACTTGTTTTTCATTTTGTCCTCCGTTTTTATGATAAATTAAGTTTATATTAATTCACAAAATTTATTTTGAGTTTGCTTTTTCTTTTATTTTTCTACCTATTTCTGTTATTTCTTTTTGGAGTTTTTCTGGTGCGAAGTCGTAGTATGCTAAGTTCATTGTGAATCTTCCTGTTCCTTTTGTTATTGAGCTTAGGGAGGAGGAGTATTTTATCATTTCTGCCATTGGTATGTATGCGTTTATTATTACTGTTCCGTCTTCTTTCCTGTCGATGCTATTTATTCTACCTCTTCTACTACTTAGGTCTTCTGTTATTGATCCTAAGTAACTTTCTTCAACTATTATTTTTACATCCATTATGGGTTCGAGTATTGATGGGTTTCCGTTTTCTAGTGCTATTTTCATAGCGTGCCATCCTGCTATTTGAAAAGATATGTCTGATGAATCGACTTCGTGGTAAGATCCTTCGTATAGTATGACTCTTACGTCTGTTACGGGGTATTTACCTAGTACTCCTTCTTCCATTGCGCTTAATACTCCTTTTTCTACGGATGGTATGAACTGTTTTGGTATATGTCCTCCTCTTATTTGATCTACAAACTCAAATCCTTTACCTCTTTCGAGTGGTTCTACTTTTATGAATACTTCTCCGTATTGTCCATGTCCACCTGTTTGTTTTTTGTGTTTGTAATGAGCTTCGGTTGGTTTGGTTATAGTCTCTTTGTATGGTATTTTGGGCGTGTCTAAAGTAAAATCTATTTTGTACCTATCTTTAAGTATTTCTGTGTATACGTTAAATTGAGTTTCTCCTTGACAATGTACTTCTAACTCTTTTGAGAAATCATTGAACTTCACTATGAATGAAGGATCTTCTTCTGAAAATCTACTAAGTAGTTCTGCTAACTTATCTTCATCACCTCTATTCTTACCAATAACTGCTATAAAGAATATAGGAGTTGGAAGTTCTAAATGTTTTATTCTGATATCCTCTTTTTTTGATACTAGTGTATATCCTATTTTAACTTCTTCGAGTTTTGATACTAAAAATATGTCTCCTGCTTTTACTTCTTGTACTTCTTCTAGAGTTTTTCCAAAAGCAACGCAGGGATGTAGTATTTTAACACTTGATGATGTTTCGGATATGTAAAATTCATCACCGCTTTTTACATTTCCTGTCCATACCTTAAAGTAAACTATTCTACCAATGTAAGGATCAATTCTCACTTTGAATGGTGTTATTATTGTAGTGTTTTCTGTTGATATATCTTCTTTTTCTTCTTTTCCATTTTTTATTACTGTTACTTCTTTGTGTACATCAGGTGAAGGAAATTCTTCAACTATTATATCTAACATCCTTAATATTCCTACGTTTGTTAGGGAAGATACTGCAAATATTGGAATGATTTTACCTTGAGTTATACAATTTCTGAGTCCTTCTACTATTTCATCTTCAGAGATTGTTTCTCCTGATAGGTATTTTTCCATAAACTCATCGTTAATTTCAGATATGTCTTCAAAGATTTCTTCTCTGTATTTGTTTACCGTATCGTTATAATTCGATGGGATTTCTAGTTCTTTGTATTTTTTACCTTCATCTTCGTATATTACTAATTTTTTGTGTATTACATCTATTGTTCCAACGAATTTTCCATTTTCGAAGTATGGGAATTCTAAAGGTACTGCTGTTTTACCGATTTTTGTTTTTATTTTCTGTACAATTTCATCGAAGTTTGAGGTGATTGTATCAGATTTGTTTATTATAACGGATTTTGCAACGTGTAATTCATCTATAGAGTGCCATATTCTATCAGTTTCTATAGTTATTCCTCTTTCTCCATCTACTACTAAAATGACGTTTTCTACCACCTCAAGTGCCATTTCCATTTCGCCTATAAAATCTATAAATCCTGGGGTGTCTATAAAGTTTATTTTTTTGTTTTTGTATTCCACGTATGAATAACTACTTCTTATTGTCATTTTCCTTTTTATTTCTTCTGGGTCGAAGTCCATTACGGAAGTTCCTTTGTCAGTGCTTCCTTTTTCTTTTGTTTTACCAGTCAAGAAAAAAACACTATCTAGAAATGTTGTTTTACCACTTTTGTGTTCTCCTATCACTGCTATATTTATTATGTCCTTAGTATCGTATACCTTCATACACCCCCCCAATCTAGAAACCATTATAAAAACACTTGTACTTATTTTCAATAAAATAGTGTAGTTACTTTTTGCTAGTTTGTTGAATTTTTGTACAAGATAGATATTTTTTGTTTTCTTATGTTAAAATAACTACATGGGTAGGAAAAAGAAGGATGATTTAACAAGGGGACTTAAAAAGTATCTTAAGGTAATTTCTGATATAGAAGCTGAAAAGGGGGTTGTTAGAGTAAAAGAAATAGCAGATAGGCTAGGCGTTTCTATGTCTTCTGTTTCAACTTCTCTTAAAAAGTTATCGAGTATGGGGTTTATTGATTATGAAAAACACTTTTTTGTTAAGTTTACATTCAAAGGTAAGTCTTTAGCAGACAAGTTTCATTACAATTCTAAAATACTCTATAGATTTTTTGTTGAAGTTTTAAAAATAGACGATGTTACTGCTAAAAAGCAATCTGATGAGATATGTATTGATGTTTTTGATATAATTGTACAAAGGATTGAAACGTATTTGAAAAATAGCTTATGGTAGATAAGAATTTTGAGAGTACAAAACATAAACTGGTAGAGCTTTACAAGAGTGGTAAATTCGGCGAAGTTATATCTATTATAGAGGATAACTTTGATTTAAAGCAAATGGATGTTTTACTTAAGAAAATTTATGCTTTTTCTCTTATAAGAACTTCGAATATTGAAAAAGCAAGGTATATACTGGAAGATGCGTTGGGTGATTATCCAGAAGATTATGAAATTTTAAATGGGTTATCTTACATAAGTATTCTTAGGGGTGAAAAAACTTCTGCTATAAATTACCTTCTTGATGCTGAATATTACGCTCCTCCTGAAGTTAAGGTTAAACTAAAGAAAAATTTATCGCTGTTTTCTGAAATTCCTGATATTTTTACTCTTAGGTCGGTAGTTAAACCTAGAGATTTTATTATTCTTTCACTACCACAGACTTCTAAAATTCAGAATTTAGGTATATTCCGTTTCAGTTTAACTAGTTTTAGGAATTTAGTAATTTTGTTGATTTCAATAAGTTTGGGTTTAGTATTGTATCTAGTTATTTCGAATTTGATAGGGATTTTTAACTATTCTTCCAATAGTGTTGTTTTGAGGAATATATCTAGGGTAGACATAGACACTTCTGTTAAACTTATTGAGCCTAGCTCGATTTTGACCAATGATATTGTACTTACCGATAACGAAGTTTCTTCTCTTTTCAATGAACTTAGGATTTTACTTTCAAAGAATCGTGCTTCCAATAGAGCTAGGTTTATTGCAAACTACCTTTTAAATTCTAATGCATCTACACAAGTTAAGAGTA
>CALFVP010000158.1 GCA_937928175.1 uncultured bacterium
TTAAGATAATACTACCATTTCAAAGAGAAAGGTTATTTAAGGAAGATGAAACGGATAAAACAGCATCCGTTGTTATAACTCCTTCGCCTTACTCTGATATAAGGGAGAATAAGAGGAAAATAAAAGCTATAGTTGAGCTTGTTGCTAAGGGGGTAGATGGGTTAAAGCCGGAGAATATAGTTGTTGTGGATAACCAAGGTAATGTTTTGAGTGATTTACTTATAGGTGATGAGGTATCTGATGATATACGTGCTGCTAGAGAACAGATAAAGATAAAAGAGAAAGTAAAAAGGGAAATAATAGAGAGGATACAAAGGGAATTGTCAAAGGCTATAAGTGAAGATAGGATAGTAGTAAGTGCTGAGGTTGATATGAGATGGGATAAAAAGGAAATACAACAAGATAGAATAATACCGACAGTTGTAAAACAAGATAATCCTTTAACGCCTTACGATGAAAGTCAGGTTGAGGTTAATGTACCGATAAGTAAGAAAATAACTAGAGAAGATTTTAAGGGTCCTGCGTATATACCAGAAGGTCCACCTGGTGTTGAAGCTAACGTACCACCAGGTATAAAAGAGAAAATTGATAGGTTTACGACTTATCAAAAGAATGAAGAAATTGTCAATTATGAGTTAAGTAAAGAAAAAGTTAACCAGAAAAACCAACCTTACGATATAAAGAGGTTAACAGTGGCGGTTGCGGTTGATGGAGTTTGGGAAGTTGAAATGAAAGCAGGTGAGCCGGTATTGGATGATCAAGGTAGAGTTAAAAGGAAGTTTATTCCACCAAGTGAAGATGAACTTAGAAGTATAGAAGAATGGGTAAAGAGAGCTATAGGTTTTGATCCTTACCGAGGTGATAGTGTTGTTGTTACGTTTATAAAGTTTGATAGAACAAAACAATTCCAAAAGGAAGATGAAGAACTTTTAAGAAGGTATCAAATAAGAAGAGTGTTGCTTGCTACTGTTTTAGTGCTTATAGTGTTATTCCTTATGATGTTATTGTATAGGGCTATAATGAGAGAGATTGCAAGAAGAAGGAGAATAAGAGAGGAAGAGCTTGCAAGACAACAGCAACTTATGAGAGAGGCAGCTCTTAGAGCAGCAGAGCAAGAAGGAGCTATGGTTGAACTTTCAGTTGAAGAAAAAGCTAGAATGGAATTACTTGAAAGTATAATAAACATAGCAAGAGAAAAACCAGAAATAGCAGCAAGAGTTATAAGAACTTGGATCTCAGAAGAGTAGAAATTTGTGATCTAGAAAAGAATTTGTTGATAAGTTTGGAAATAGGTATTTTGTACTCAGGGTCTATTACTTTAGGCATTATTTCGAATATTGGAATAGCTACAAATGCTCTTTTTAATCTGTACGGGTGAGGTATAACTAGTTTTTGAGTTTTTAGTATTACATTTTCGTAATAGATGATGTCTATATCTATTTCTCTAGGTCCCCATTTAAAACTACTTTTTCTACCTACATCTTTTTCTATTCTTTTTATTTCTTTGAGTGTTTCGAATGGTGAAAGTTTGGTAAAGCATGCTAAGGAAAGGTTTAAAAAATTGTTTTGGTTTGTGTATCCACAGGGTTGGGTTTCGTAAATGTTTGATATTTTAATAACGTTAAATGCTTTTTTTATTTCTATTATAGCCAGATCTAAAAATTTTTTTCTTGGATCAATGTTTGATCCTAGAGATAAAATTAATAATTTTTTCATACTTCGACAGTAAGCCCATCGTAAGCAGGTATTATGTTACTATCCTTAAGGTAATTTGATAGTTCGTTGTAGTCAAGTTCGTGTCCCATATGCGTTAGGTATGTAATCTTTGGTTTGAGGGTTTTCACTAAATTTTTAACTTCTGATATGGTAAAGTGTGTGGCGTGTGGTAAGTACCTTAAAGCACTTATAACTAAGATTTCTGTACCTTCTATAATTTCTAATGTTTTTTGTGGAATGAAACTAACATCGGTAATGTAGGAGAAATTTCCAATTCTGTAACCGTTAACTTTTAATTTTCCATGGTAGTATAGAAAAGTTAATATTTCTAGATCATTTATAAAAAATCTGTCGTAATCTTCTAAAACTTTAATACTAACCATAGGTTTTCCCCCGCCTAGTTGAGGTAATTCTTTGAATACGTAATCAAATCTAGATTGTAATTCCCAGTATGAAGTTTGGTTAAGAAAGATAGGTATAATTTTAAAGTTCATTGAGAAGTTAAGTTGTCTTATATCGTCAAATCCGTTTATATGGTCTGCGTGAGAATGGGTTATCAGTATAGCATCTACTTCTGTGATATTATTGTTTAGTGCTTGTAGTCTGAAGTCTGGTGTTATGTCTATGAGTATTTTTTTATTTTTTTCTTCGATAAATATAGAAGCTCTTGATCTTTTATTTCTAGGGTCTTTTGAAGTGCAAACTTTACATTTACATCCTATTACAGGTACTCCAGTTGAGGTACCTGTTCCTAAAAATGTGATTTTCATACTTTTCCCTTCCTTTTAATCCAGTTGTATATACTTCTTCTAGAGATACCGAGAATTTTAGATGCTTTTGATATGTTATTTTTTGTTTGGTTTAAAACGTATTTTATGTACATTTCTTCAAGTTCCTTTAGTTTGTAAAGTTCTGGTATGTACATAAATTTGCTAGAGTATTCTATATCTATGTCATCGACAATACTACCGTTTTCGTACATTACTAGGTATCTTAGTACTATGTTTTGTAGTTCTCTTACGTTTCCTGGAAAACTATAGTTCATTAGTTTTTCTATTGATTTATCTGAAAAGTATATTTTTTTATTGTAGATAATTGAGTACTTGTTAATGAAGTAGTTTAGTAATAATGGAATGTCTTCTTTTCTTTCTCTTAGTGGTGGTATATGTATTGGGAAGACATTTAATCTGAAGAATAGGTCTTCTCTGAATTTTTTTGTTTCTACGAGTTGTTTTAAATCAACGTTAATAGCACTGATAAACCTAACATCGACTTCTATTTCTTCGAGTCCACCTATTCTTGTGAAAGATCTTTCTTGTACTAATCTTAAAAGTTTAGCTTGTACATGTAATGGGATATTGCCAATTTCGTCTAAAAATAGAGTTCCACCGTTAGCAAGTTCAACTTTACCGATCTTTCTTGAAGATGCACCTGTGAAAGCACCTTTTTCGTATCCAAAAAGCTCACTTTCTATGAGTGTTTCAGGAATAGAAGAACAATCGATTGGTATGAAATTTTTATTTCTTCTTTTGCTTTTGTAGTGAATGAGTTTAGCAGCGATTTCTTTACCAACACCACTTTCTCCAGTTATGAGTACGTTTATATCAGTTTTGGATGCTTGATCTATCTTTTCTAAAACTTCTTTAGCTTTTGGGGTATTGCCTATAAAGTTGATTTCTTCTCTTTTGTTTTTTAGATCTTCTATTTCTTTGTATTTTGATATTAGCATCTTTATTTGGTTTATTATTATTTCAATTCTGTTTACGTTTATTGGTTTTACTATGTAGTCGTAGGCTCCCATTTTTATACATTTTACCACTGTAGGTATGTCTTCAATTGCTGTAAGAATAACTATATATGGTGGACTATCCAATGTATCTTTAAGTGATGATGATTTTTCCAGGAATTCAATTCCTCCCATGTTAGGCATTCTAAGATCAAGAAATATTAGATCGTACTTATTGTTTTTTGCTTTCTCAAATCCTTTAACCCCGTTTTCTGCTGTATCAACTGTACAACTATCTTTTAGTAGTTCTTCAAAGAATAATCTTACTCCTACCTCATCGTCTATAACTAAAACTTTTAGCATAGCTAAATTTTATATGTATTGTATTGTTGTTTTCATTTAGTGATTTAGATTATACTTACTAATTCCGATTATATCTTAAAGTGAAAAAAGGAATAATTTTGTCAATTTTTATTTACGTTGTTGTTATTTTAGTTATTATCGTTGTTATACCTATTGTTTCTGAAAAAGCGTATAATTCTCTGTCAATTGTTGGTAGTAAAGCATCTAAGGGTAAAGTTTATTATTTGTACCATGAGATGTATACAAATGATGAGGATACTGGTAATGATACCGATGTAAGTGAGTATATTGTTAAACCTTTTTCCAACGAAGTCCAGGATATAATTAAGGTAGAGAAGAAAGATAAACCTTTTGTGACAATAGTTATAGATGATTTTGGTTATTCTAAGGAGGAGTATGTTGTAAGGGCAATTGAGAATTTACCTATAACTGTTGCAATAATTCCTTTTTTGGAGAATTCCTTAGAGATATACAATATAGCTCGGAAAAACAATAGGGAGGTATTGCTACACATACCTATGGAAGCTTACAATAATCGAAATAACGAAAGTAAGTATATAAAGGTAGGTATGACAAAGGAAGAGGTAATGGAGTTTTTGGAAAAAGCATTTGAGGAGATTGATGCGGATGGGATAAATAACCATATGGGATCAAGAGCAACGGAAGATGAAAGG
>CALFVP010000159.1 GCA_937928175.1 uncultured bacterium
TCCACAGGTATAACTTCGCTAAAACTATCGTTACCAGCTATATCTTTTACATAAGAAACTAAATTATACTGACCAATACTAGGAAAACTAACATTGTAATAAACAAACGGTAAAGAAACTAAAGAAGGTGAAAATTCATTCGTAACAAAATTTGAACTTACAACAAAAAGCTTAAATTTAGAAATATCAAAACCAAAATTATGCTCGTTTGTAGTTTTAACAGTATAATTTAAAGATAAAATTTGATTACTAACAGGATCCAAAATACTCGTAAAAGGTTTGTTTGTAACGTAGTATAAGTAAGCATGATTTTCCGTAACATGCCCTAAAGTAGTTTTCAATATAACCTTTATTAAATTATAGTTTTGAGAATTACCTACTTCTTCAAGTTGTAAATTCGTTGGTAAGAACAACCAACTATAGTTATTATAAATATCTATGTTGTATGTAAAAGTACCAATTGAATTACTAACTACTAGCAATAAATTTGAAATATCACCATAATAGTTAGTTGGTAAAGAAATAATGCCACTAAAGCCTAAAAAATTCGTATTCGTTGCGTAATAACTGGTATCAAAAGCTACTGATAACTGAGGAAAAGGCGTAAGAAAAAAGTATACTTCTTTTTGAGAAACGTTACCAGAATTGTCATAAGCTACAGCAACAAGTTTAGCATTTACAAATTGACTAGCGGTATAAGTATAAGAAAAATTCACTCTAGCTTCATTTCCATTCAACGAAAAGTTAGTTTTAAAAAACTCTATACTGTTACCAAACAATTTCACCTCTAAACTTTTTAAACCGCTTTCCTTACCATCTTCATAAACCTCATTCACATGAATATCAATAGGTACTGAATAATAAGATCTATTCTGAATCGGAGAATTTATAAAAATAACAGGACCTTTTGTATCAAGGTACTGAGGAACTTGACAAGATAGAACAATAAATAACAATGAAAACAGTAAAAGAATCTTTTTCATATAAATATAATAATAAATTAAAAGAAAAATTCAAAAATTAAGTTCACTTTTTACCAGAGTATATATAAAAGTCTATCTTATCTTTAACTCTGTTAAACGCTATATTCCAAATAGAAGCTCTTTTGTTTAAAAATTTTGGATTAGAATTTACGTTTTCTAATATGTACTCATACCTATTCTTGTAAGAATCATACTTAGAAAACACTTCTATATCACTAGAATTTAAAAATTCGGATGGATTACGTTTAATATCTTCAATTAAAATCTTATTGTACTCATAGAATACCTTTAAATACTCTCTGTACACTGCTTTACAGTAATCTTTTACAATCTGATCAAACTCATCAATCTTATCAAGTAACTTGATCAGAAAACTAAGTCTTTTAATTGAATAGTAATCTCTATTATTAGTTACAGAATACTTTAACTTCATAAAAATACTTGATAAATAATCGTTATTTACCTCAAAAACTTCAAACTTACCTTCATTATCATCGTAAATTTCTACTTTTTTATAAAAACTTGGAATATTATCAGATATGATCATACCCAAATCGCAAAGGGTAGAGATAACTTCTAATTTCCACTCATTCCTTGATATTGCATCAGAAAGTTTTTTTATATATTCAGAAATTAAACTTTTATACTTTTCATCTTCACGGTAGTAAATTTCGTAAACTTTCAAACTACCACCCTTAAACTCTATCTCTCCGTTAAAAAGAAAATTAATTTTACTCACGAAATCACTTTTGGGCTTACTAGAAGAGATAAATTTATAGTAAGTATTGTAATCAACAACTATTTTAGTTTTATTCGGTGATATTGTATTTGCTCTAGCTTGTAACCTTGCAGCTAAATTTATTAGAACTCCCTGTAAATCTCCTTTTTCACTTATTATAAGAGGAGTAGTAGAATAACCTCCTACAATTCCACCAGATATTTCAAAAGGTGGCAGAAAAGATTGATCAGTACCATCAATTTTAACTAAGCTAATCTTTTTAGAAAACAAGTTAACAACATCGAAAGTAGCATTAATTAAATCGACTGCATCACTTCCAACAAGTATAATCTCATCGCCTCTTTCTCTTCTTGATATAACACCGTACTTTTTTGTAGCACTTTTTATAATTGTCTCAACAAACTTATTAAGCCTATCTAGAGAACTTACGTTCTTTCTAGTTTTCTGACAAAAAGAAGTATACCCATGGATATCCAAAATTGCTACAAAAATATTATCAGATGTAATTAAAAATTTTTTAAGGTCACCGTACATTGATGGGTAGTTACTATCAGGCACTACGAGAGATTTCCAAAGATCTTTATACTCATCGAAGTTAAGATCACTAAACATACCCCAGTATAACTTCTTTATGAGATTAAATAAAACATCAATATCAGACTTACTAAGTTTAATTTTACTTTTGATTATTACCTCTTTAAGAGAAGAGAAACTTGACACCTTACCTGAAGATATTAAACTAACAATTTCCAAGATTTTGTTAAATTCATCCATCTAATAAACTTTAATTTGAGATAGTATCCAAAACTGGATACTATCTCACTAGAAACTACTCTACCGAGGTACCAATAGCATCTTCAACATCTTTTTGTAGCTCCTTTAAGGCATCAATAGATTTCATATCGTTGTTTAAAACTTTCTGTATATACTCATCAAGTATATCTCTAATTTCAACCCATTTAACAGGTCTTTTGAAATCTGTTACATACTTAAGAGCATCCAGATAAACTTCGCTATTAACTTGAGGTTGATTTTTGACAATAGCTGAAGCTTTTAGGAATGCATCCGAGTAAGCAACAGACTTTCTTATAGGAATGGCTAAACCACTATTAGCAACGTCTTTCTGGACTTCAGGACTTGATAAAAACTTAACTAGTTTCCAAGAAATCTCAGGATTTTTAGTTTGTGCGTGTATACAATAAGCAACGGTAAACAACGTAGAAGCTCTTTTTTCTTTACCTTTTGGCATCTGAGCAACATTCCATTTAAACTTAGTTATATCTCTAAACCTAAGAGTAACCCATCTACCGTAAGCAGCCATACCAGCTCTACCGTCAACAAACATAGCTTCACCACCGCCAAAATCTCTTGAAGCTGTGATTTTAGGAACAACTTTATGTACCCATATCAAATCAGCAAGAAATTGTATAGCTTCAGCATTCTTCTTTAAATACGGTTCTTTACCTAAAACAAACTCGCCGTTAGCATCAAAAAACGTCCCACCGTTTGCATAAACCCAGTTTCTCCACCAGTTAGCCCACGTCTCCAAAACAAAACCGTACTGATCTATACTTCCATCACCGTTTAAATCTTTAGTAAGTTTCTTAGCAGCGTTTAGAAAATCATCCCATGTCCAATTATCATTTGGATACCCAATACCAAACTTATCAAACATATCAACGTTATAGTAAAGCACTAAAGTAGTAAAATCCTTAGCTATACCGTAAAGTCTATTTTTATACCTAAACTCATTAAAAGGAGCTTCAAAGAAATCTTCAGGTTTAACTTCATCTCTATCTCTGTTTAAAAAATCATCAAGTTGCAAAAGCTCTCCCCTGGAAACTAACCCACCAAAATCCTCTATATCGAGATAAAAAACATCAGGTGGTGTACCTCCAGCTATCATAGTCTTAAGTTTTTGACCAAAACTAAGAGAATCAACATGTATTGCCTCAATCTCTACACCAGGATTCTCATTAAGAAAGTTAGTAATATAGTTTAAAACTGTTGCTTTCTCTTCAGGAGTACCCCAATACATAAAAACAAGCTTACCCGTACCACCACACGAGGAAAGCATTACACTCAAAAGCAAAATCAGTAAAATACTCGTAAACCTAAACTTCATAACACCCTCCTATCTGTTAAACTTATTATAAATATCAAAAAAACGTTTGTAAAGAAAATTTACAAAAACTTGAAAAATATTTGATATTTGTTATATTTATGTTATAAATTTTTTTTGGAGGTTTTATGGAAAGAATTATTGATGAGGAATCTAGAAAATTTTTAGAAGAAAAATTTAGCATTCTTGATGATAACGTTGAAATAAAAATCTATTACGATCCTAAAGACAGTAACGTAAAAGATTACGTTGATTTTACGAAAAATTTTTTCAAAGAAATTGAAGAAATAAACAGTAAAATCAAAGTAACCATGGTTGAAACAGAAGTAGGATCAAAAACTAATACAGGAGTGACTATAAGAACTAACCCCAGTGTAACTATAGGGGAAGAAAAAGGGTATAAAATACTTTTTAGCGGTGCACCTTTAGGATACGAAGCTAGCCAAATAGTCGAAACCATAGTTATGGTATCTACAGGTAATCATGAATTTGATAACAACATAGAAAACGAACTATCTTCTTTATCAAAAGACGTTAATATAAAAGTTTTTGTTACTCCAACTTGTCCTTACTGCCCAGGAGCTGCTTACTTAGCAAACAGAATAGCCGTAGCATCAAAAGGTAAAGTATTATCAGAAGTCATAGAAGCAAACGAAAACCCTAACCTTGCAATACAATGGGGCATAGAAAGCGTACCAACACAAATAATAAACGACTCTGAAGTTTCAAAAACCATAGGACTACAAAACGAAAACGATTTTGTCAACCAAGTTCTATCCTTCGGTAGATAGAAAAAAATAGAATTCTCTACATTTCAACTCTCACAAACTTCTCAATATCCCTTAACTTTACAAATATATACTTATCCTTATTCTTACTATACCATCTCTCAAGTACCCTTATTGTTTTTTCTCTAGCATGCCCAATAGCTATTACGTAACCTTTTCTATTTGCCTCTACTTCCAATTCTTTTAACTTATCAAGTATATAATACTCAGATAAATAGTTATCTATAAACAAATCTCTCTTAAAGGGAACTAAATTGTATTCTCTGGCTTTTCTAAAACCTACCGTTTTTGGAGTAGTAAAAGAATCAAGAAATATTTTATTTCTCTTACTCAAAAATAAAATTACATACTCCATTATCCTTTCATATTCCGTTGCTCTTGATCCCATATGGTTATTTATCCCATCCGCATCAATC
>CALFVP010000160.1 GCA_937928175.1 uncultured bacterium
ATGTAAATCCAATAGAAGAGGAAGATTACTATATATGCCAGTCTACTGAACCAGTTGATGAAAATAACATGTTAGTTAATGAAGAAGTTCAAGTTAAACATAGGGGTAGGTTTATCAAAGTTCCAAGGGAAAAAGTTGACTTTATGGATGTTTCTCCTAAGCAAGTTTTTAGTGTTTCTACTTCTTTGATACCGTTTTTGGAGCACGATGATGCTAACAGAGCGCTTATGGGTTCAAACATGCAAAGGCAGGCAGTTCCTCTTCTTAAACCACAGGCACCAATCGTTGGTACTGGTATGGAAGAAGTTGTGGCTAAGCAGGTAGGTTATGGGGTTGTTGCTGAGAAGTCTGGAATTGTAAAAAAGGTTTCCTCTACGAATATTATTGTTCAGAATGATGATGGTACAGAAAGCAATTATACTCTTATGAAGTTTTATAGCACTAATAACAATACATGTTACAATCAAACTCCTATAGTGGATAAAGGGCAAAGAGTTGAGAAAGGGCAAGTTATTGCTGATGGTCCTGCTATGGATAACGGTGAGCTTGCTTTGGGAACTAATGTAGCGATAGCTTATATGCCTTGGTATGGCTACAATTACGAGGATGCTATAGTTATAAGTGAAAGGTTAGTAAACGAGGATATATTAACATCTGTACATATTTACGATTATGAAGTTGCTGTAAGGACTACAAAGTTTGGAGATGAGGAAATCACTAGAGATATACCAGGAGTACATGAATCGTATTTATCTCATCTTGATGAAAATGGTATAGTTAGAATAGGTTCTTATGTTAAACCTGGTGATATACTTGTTGGGAAAACAACACCTAAAAGTGAAGAAGTTGATACTCCTGAACTTAAAATACTAAAAGTTATATTTGGTGAGAAATCTAGAGAGGTTAAAGATTCATCTTTGAGAGTACCTCACGGTGAAGGTGGTATAGTTGTTAGAATTGATAGGTTTACAAAAGAGAATAGGGACGAACTTCCAATTGGTGTGAAAGAACTTATAAAGGTGTATATAGCTCAAAAGAGAAAGATAAAAGTTGGTGATAAAATTTCTGGTAGACATGGTAACAAAGGTGTAATTGCGAAGATTGCTCCGATAGAGGATATGCCCATTTTACCTGACGGTACACCTGTTGACATTGTTTTTAACCCTTTAGGTGTTCCATCAAGAATGAATTTGGGACAGTTGTTTGAAACTATGCTCGGTTGGGCAGGTATAAAACTTGGAATTGCTTACAGGATACCTGTATTTGAAGGTCCTAGTTATCAAGAAATTAAAGAAGAAATGAAAAAAGCAAACCTTCCAGAAACATCTAAAGTTAGGTTGAGAGATGGTAGGACTGGTGAATATTTTGAGTCAGAGGTCATGGTAGGGTATCACTATGTTATGAAACTTGTACATATGGTTGACGATAAGATACATGCAAGATCTATTGGTCCTTACGCTTTGATTACTCAACAACCACTTGGTGGTAAAGCACAGTTTGGTGGTCAGAGGTTAGGAGAGATGGAGGTTTGGGCTCTTGAAGCTTACGGCGCTTCATCTCTCTTGCATGAAATGCTTACAGTTAAATCTGATGATATAGAAGGTAGAGTTAGAGCTTACGATGGTATTACTAAAGGAAAGTACGTTTCACAGTACAATATTCCTGAATCGTTTAAAGTACTTATCAACGAGATGAGAGGATTACTGTTAGATCTTGAGGTTATTGATAGTAATGGGAATTATGTTTATATATTTCCTAAGGATAGGCATGTACATGCTAGTAAAAGTAAAAAGGGATAATTCCCTATTAATTTCCTTTTAAAGGAGGAAGTTATGGTTTTGAGTGAAAGAAAATCTCATGAGTTTGATGTTAGAGCAATAAAAAAAGTTAGGATATCTATTTTTTCTCCTAGTGTTGTTAGAGCATACTCTTACGGAGAAGTTAAAAAACCAGAAACTATAAACTACAGAACACTTAGACCAGAAAAAGACGGACTTTTTTGTGAAAGGATATTTGGACCTACAAAAGATTACGAATGTCATTGTGGAAAGTTTAAATCTAAAAGGTATAAAGGTATTGTATGTGATAAATGTGGAGTTGAAGTTACCGAATCGAAAGTTAGAAGAGAAAGAATGGGATATATTGAGCTAGTTGTTCCAGTTGTGCACATATGGTTTTATAAGATAGTGCCAAGTAAAATAGGATTAATATTGGGTATAAACTCTGTTGCAGAGCTTACTAGTATTATATATCACGATAGTTACTTAGTTATTGATCCAGGTGATGTGGTTGAGTTAAAGAGATTTCAAGTTCTTAAGGATGAGGAATATGAGAAGTTATCTGAGAAGTATAAGGGTAGGTTTATTGCAGAGACTGGAGCTGAAGCTATAAAACAAGCTTTGGAGATAATAGATTTAGAGCAAGTTGAAAAACAATTAAGGAAAGAAGTAGAAGAATCGGGAGAAAAAGCTGATCCAAAGATCGTAAAAAGACTTGAAATAATAACAAGTTTAGTTAAGTCTGGTATAAAACCAGAATGGATGGTGATAGAGGCTTTGCCCGTTATACCACCAGAACTTAGACCTATGGTTTTATTGGATGGTGGTAGGTTTGCTTCTTCTGATTTGAATGAGCTTTATAGAAAGATTATCAATAGAAACAATAGGTTAAGAAAGATAATAAGTTTGAATGCTCCTGATATAATAGTTAAGAGTGAGAAAAGGTTACTTCAGGATTCTGTTGATGCTTTAATAGATAATTCTAGAAAGAAAAATCCAGTTAAGACCTCGTCTAATAAAATTATGAGGTCATTGGCTGCATTGCTTAAAGGTAAGCAAGGAAGATTTAGACAGAATCTACTGGGTAAGAGAGTTGATTATTCTGGAAGATCTGTTATAGTTGTTGATCCTAGGTTAAAGTTATGGCAATGTGGTGTACCAAGAAGGATGGCTGTTGAGCTTTTTAAACCTTTCATAATGAAAGAGTTAATATCAAGAAAGTATGCTTTTAACATAAAGCAAGCTAAAAACATAGCTGAGACGTACAATGATCCTAGAGTTCATGAGTGTTTGGAATTCGTTATAAACAAACATCCTGTACTTCTCAATAGAGCTCCTACTCTTCATAGGTTAAGTATACAAGCTTTTGAACCTGTTTTAGTTGAAGATAGTTCTATTCATTTGCATCCTTTAGTTTGTCACCCTTACAATGCTGATTTCGATGGAGACCAGATGGCTATTCATGTGCCCTTGTCTCCTGAAGCTCAAGTTGAGGCATGGGTACTTCTTTTGTCTGCTAGGAATTTACTCAAACCTGCTACTGGTGAACCTATTATGTTTCCTACCCAAGATATGGTATTGGGGTTATTTTATTTGACAAAATCCTACAAGGAAGAAATTGATGAAAAGAAATTAAAGGTATTTGATTCTTTTGATGATGTTAGGTATCTTTGGGAAATAGGAGAGCTAAGTACTTATACGAACGTATACTTTGTGTATAAAGGTCAAAAAATTAAAACTACTGTTGGTAAGGTTGTATTTAACTCTATTCTTCCTGAGAAGTTAAGGTTTGAAGTTAAAGATATGACGAATAAGGAATTAATTAATCTTGTAAAGAGATGTTATAACGTTTGTGGTAGATGGGAGACGGTTAAACTTCTTGAGAATATGAAAGAACTAGGTTATTACTATGCTACTAAGAGGGCTTCTACTATATCGATTGAGGATATAAAGATACCTGAGAGAAAGTATGATATTATACGTGATGCGGAAATTAAAGAGAGTAAAGTTAACGAAGAGTATAGGAAAGGGTTTATAAATGCAGATGAAAGGTTTAACAAGATAATTAATATCTGGACTCATGCTAGCGATGAAATAAAGAAAGAGATGGATATTACTCTTAGGAATGATAAGGGGGGACTTAATCCTGTTTACGTTATGATGATATCTGGTGCTAGGGGAAATAAGGAGCAAGTTAAACAATTGGCTGGTATGAGGGGACTTATGTCAAAACCATCCGGAGAGATAATAGAGCTTCCCATTAAGTCTAACTTTAAGGAAGGGCTTGGGCTTTGGGAATATTTTATATCTGCACACGGTGGTAGAAAAGGTTTAGCAGATACCGCATTGAAAACTTCTGAAGCAGGATATCTTACAAGAAAACTTGTTGATATTGCTCATTCTGTTGTTGTTACAGAAGAAGATTGTGGTACTGCTAAAGGTATTGTTGTTTCTGAGGATGATGAAGGTGGAAGAGAAGAGATGATTCAAAGGATTATAGGTAAAACAGCACTGTTTGATATACATGATCCACAGACAGGTGATATAATCGTCAGGGCGAATGAAATAATTGATTTTGATAAAGCAAAAATTATAGATAAGACTAAAGTATCTAGAGTTGTGATAAGACATGTTTTGACTTGTGAATCTGAAAGAGGTGTTTGTGCTAAGTGTTATGGATGGGATTTAGGACACAATAGACCGGTAAGAATAGGAGAAGCTGTTGGTATTGTTGCTGCTCAATCTATTGGTGAGCCAGGTACTCAGCTTACCATGAGAACATTCCATACAGGTGGTATTGCTTCAGCTATAGTTGAAAAAAGCTGGATTGATTTTAACGTACCCGTTTTCATTAACGATATAACCGAAAATTGTTTTGTTATAAACCAGAATAACGATAAAATAACAACAAGAAAAGGAAATATTTCTGTTTATAAGGTTTTATCGAGTGGTGTAGGTGAGGATTTGGGTTATCGCATATACAAAGTTGAAGATTTTAAGACTCTTAACCTGAAAGAAGGAGAATTTAGAGATTTTGAGGAATCTGAAGTTATAGGTGTGTTTAATGATGGTAGTGAACTTAGGGCATGGGAATATTTGAAGGCTGGTATATCTAAGGGTAAAGTGTTTATAACTGAACCTGATGAAACGGTTGTTAGAATACCAATAGGTTCAACTATACTTGTTAATGAAGGTGATTTAGTAGAAAGTGGGGTTAAGATAGTTACTTTTGATCCGTACAGTGAACCAATAATTTCTGAGCAGGAAGGTATAGTTATGATAGAAGAGGATGCAACTAAACCTTCGTCACAGAGAGATAAAATTCTTAAAATATTGGATGATATGGGTAACGTTAAATCTGTTGACTTTGTCCCAGCTGATGCAGAACTTAGGGTTAAAAACGGCGATAGAGTAAAGGTTGGAGAAATACTAGCTAAGAGAAGTAGATCCAAAAGAAGAACTTATGATATTGTTTCAGGATTACCTAAAGTTACAAACTTGTTTGAAGCTAGAGGAGTTAAAGTCCAAAGTGTGCTTGCTAAAGTTTCTGGTTGGGTTAGTATAGAAATAGATAAAGGTAAAGTTGTGGTTATTGTAAAAGATCAATTTGGAAATGAAGTTAGGCATAAAATACCTTCAGGTAGGTATTTGTATGTTAGGAATGGTGATTACGTTAAGGTTGGTGAAGAGATTTGTGATGGAGAAAAATCTTTACAGGGAATGCTTCAAGTGCTTGGTGTTGAAGAAGTTTCTAAGTATCTTCTAAACAAAATTCAGAGTATATACAAAGATCAAGGAGTTAAAATTGATGATAAACATATAGGTATAATAATAAGGCAAATGGTAAGAAAAGTTAAGATTATTGAACCAGGGGATACTAGATTCATAGTAGGACAGATTGTTAACATGAGTGAATTTGAAAGGGTTAACAGCGAAGTTATTGAGCAAGGAGGTGTACCTGCTAAAGGTAGGATAGTAATACTAGGTATTTCCAGAGCTTCTCTTACAAGTGAGAGCTTTTTATCATCTGCATCGTTCCAAGAAACACATAAGGTGTTGACTGAAGCAGCAATAAAAGGTGCAGAAGATTACTTGCTTGGGTTGAAAGAAAACTTAATTATTGGTAGACCTGTGCCTGTTGGTACTGGTTCTTCTCAATACGAAAAAATTGAGTTTAAGAAAAACGGTGAAGAGGAAGAAAAAGTTGTGATAGGGTTTTTTGGAGAGGGTGTTGCGTAAATGAGTAGAGAATTAAGACTATTTTTATTTTTAGTTTTATGGTTGGGAATAGTATTTGCTTTTACTATACTATTCCCTCCTAATTACCAAACAGAAGATTCAAAAAAAACTAATTTAACTCAAAGTGTAGCACAAAAGAAAGAAGAAGTGTACAAGTTTGTTTCATCTAGGGATTACTTTACAAACAATATTGAAAGTAATAATTTAAAACTTTCGCTTTCTGAAACGGGATTTGAGAATATACATTTTTTTTATGACGGTAAATATTACGAACTTGCTAGATATAATTACTTTTTTAAACCTCTTTCGTTAGTTTTTGGTAGTATAGCCTATTCAACGAATTTAATTAAAAATTACATTTATTTTACTAAAAATGGTACTTCTGAAATTGAAGTGCAAGGGAATAGAATTTCTGTAGTTAGAGAGATTAGATTTGTGTCTAATTACGTATTTGATATAGTTGTTAAAGTAAGGAACAAAAGTAAAAAACCTATTATTTTTGATGGTTTTTCGATAGTTTTTAGTGGACCTTTGGGACCTGATACATTCGATGAACGTTTTGCTTACCTTTACTTAAGAACTGGTTATATCGAGAAAAAAACTTTTAACTTCGTTGAAACACTTACTACATCTATATTTTCTGGAACTGAGAGAAGTGCAGTTAAAGATTACGAAATTATATCAGGTGTTTGGATGGAAAATAGGTATACAGTTTTTGGTATTATGCCTTTAGAAGGAGAGTGTAGAGCTGAGTTTATAGCTTTAGATACAAAGCATGGGATTAACAAAGTTATAGCTTTGAAAACTTTAACTCAAATTTTTGAAAGCAATTCTGAAAAAGTTTATAAGTTTAGAGTTTTTATAGGACCTAGAAAAAATGAAGTACTTGAGTTTTTTGGAAATGGATTTAAGAATCTTGAAGATGGTGGTATTCTTAAACCTATTTACGATTTTCTAAAGTTTTTGATTAAGGTTTTTTACAGTTTAACAGGTAGTTGGGGAATAGCTGTTGTACTTATTGCTATTGCTATTAAACTTCTTCTTGAACCTTTGAGTATAAAATCTGCTATTTCAATAAAGAGATTGCAGATTATTTCTCCTAAAATAAAAGAGATTCAAGAAAAGTATAAAAATGATCCTAAGAAAATGAATGCTGAAATTGCTGAACTTTATAGGATTTACGGTGCAAATCCTGCTTCTGGTTGTCTTCCACTACTTCTTCAAATTCCAATATTCATTGCTTT
>CALFVP010000161.1 GCA_937928175.1 uncultured bacterium
TAAGGGTGAAAAATTTCATAACACGTTTTCTGAAACGAAATTTAATTATAAGTTTGTTATAGATGCTATTAAATATTTTGGTGTTGAAGGAGTTATTGTTTGTGAAAGTTCAAATGTTGAAGAAGATGCTTTGATTATTAAAAATTTATATAACTCCGAAAATTCTTATAGGAGTTTGAATTATGAATTTTGAAATAAAGATGAATAGAATACCTGTTGATGAGTTAAAACCTGGAATGGTATTTACGAGAAAAGTTTTTGGTGATGATTACGAGTTAGTTGTAGATGCAAATACACCTATTACTAGTAAGGATATAGATAGGCTTAAAAAAAGGGGTGTAAAGTTTGTTGAGACTGCTGGAGAGCTTAAAGAAATTGTAAAAATAAAAGAAGATGTAGTAATTGAGAATTCTATTGAAGTTGATACGAAAAAGTTAGATTCTTTTTATAAATCTCTTGTTAGCAGCATTGAATCGATTTATATAAATTACAAAGTTTCAAAGGAGATTATTCCAGATAAAGTCCAGAATGTTGTTGATTCAATTTTATCAAAAATAAAGGAGGTTAAGGATAAAAACGTTTTTATAAACCTTGTTCATGTTTCTGATGCTTCAAAGTACTTACCTACACATGTTATTAATGTTACTATACTTGGTGTGCTTTTGGGTATGGAGATTGGTTTCCCAGAACAAAAAATTAGGCTTCTTGCTACTGGTCTTTCTCTTATGGATATTGGTATGGTCTATATACCTATGGGTATACTTGAAAGAGAGTCAAAGCTAACTCCTGAAGAGTATAACAAAATAAAAACACATACAGTTTTGGGTTACAAAGCTGTTGTACAAGAGAATAATTTTTCTAACGAAGTTGGACGTGTGTGTCTTGAACATCACGAAAGATGGGATGGTACTGGGTACCCAAGAAAACTTGAAAAATTCCAGATTTCAGAGTACGCAAGAATTGCAGCTATCGTTGATACTTACGAAGCAATGATAAGAAAAAGAGTTTACAGAGATAAAATGATGTCTTTTGAAGCTATGAGAACTATACTTGCCGAAGGTAGTACTAAGTTTGATCCTGATATACTTAAAGTTTTTACAAGCATGATGTCTATATATCCGGTAGGATCGTATGTTATGCTTAATACTAGATCTATAGCTAAAGTTATCTCATCTGATCCTATTTCACCTTTTAGACCTGTTGTCAAGATTGTTTACGATGAATTTGGTACAAAAGTTGAAGATGGTGAAACAATAAAACTTTCCGAAGAACTTAACCTTTTTATTGTTAAACCTATTAAAGAAGAAGAATTAGGTAAAGTTTAATTTCTAAACCTAACTTCGTTTTTTTTAAAATACTATTTCCTTTGGAGGTAGTGATGAATAAATTTGTTCTGTTGACTGTATTTATTTTTTTAAGTTTCAACTTATTTTCTTTTGCAGATTGGAAAGAAATTGAAGGATATAAAATAAGGAAGATCGTTTTTTTAGGAGTTTCCAAACAAGCTGAGAATCTTTTGAAAGAGGTAGTTTCTTTTAAAGAGGGGGAAGAAGTTGACTTTGGTAAAATTGTACAAACTACCAAAGATTTATACAAATTGAGTGTTTTTTACGACTTTAGGTTGGAGTACAGTATTGTTGATAAGGTTAATAGACTTATTGATATATACATAACTGGTAACGAATCTTCGATCATCGATGAAGTGAGATTTGTTGGTAATAAGGAAATTAAAACTGATGATTTAAAAGATTTAGTATATATTCAAAAAGGAGATTACGTAAGTGAATACAAGATATACGCTAGTATATTTTCCATAAAGCAAAAGTATAGGGAAGAAGGACTTTTGGATGCTGAGGTTAGACATAAGTTTTCAAGAGAAAACGATAAGTTTATTTTGATATTTGAGATTTCTGAAGGACCTAAGAGTATAGTTAAATCAATAAAATTTGTTGGTGTTTCAAACGTCAATGAAGGTGACCTTAAAGGAGTTATGGATACAAAAGAGGAAGTTAAGTTTATAGGTTTACCTATTAATAGAGGTTATTTTGACCCTGATAAGTTTTCAAAAGATATAGAAAAAGTTAAATATTTCTATCAAATGAAAGGGTTTATTGATGTTAAAATTTTATCTACAAACGTTGTTGTTAGTAATTATTATGATAACAGTGGAAAGATTTTAGAAAAACACATTTACATAAACGTTAGTTTGGAAGAAGGTGATAAGTATTATTTTGGGAATGTCTTAGTTAAAGGTGATTTAAGGGTTTTTACTAAAGATGAGATTTTAAAAAAGTTTCCAATACTTAAAGGTGATGTTTTCGCTCAAGATAAGATTGATAGATGGATTTACACTGTTAATAGGATGTATTGGGATAGAGGATATATATTTTCCAAGATAGATAAAAACATTATTAAGGATAACGATACTAAGTTTGTTGATTTGGAAGTTTACATATATGAAGGTGAAATAGGGCATATTGGTAGTATAATAGTTGTTGGTAATACTTATACTAAGACTTACGTTATTGAAAGGGAACTAGAAATTTCTGAAGGGGAGATATTTACCGTTTACAAATTGCAAAGGAGTATTGAAAAACTTAATATGACGCAATATTTTGAGAAAGTTGAGTGGGAAGTTAGAGAAGGTGAGGCTGAAGGTATAATGGATTTAATTTTTAGGGTTAAAGAAGGTAGAACTGGAATAATATCGCTTAGTGCTGGGTATGGATCTGTCAGTGGGTTTACTATGGGAGGTAGTATATCTCATATAAATCTTTTTGGTACGGGTAAAAAAATACAAGGGAAAATTGACATTGGTCAAAATCAGCAAGGAATTAGCATTTCTTTTACTGAACCTTACGTTTTCGATTTTAATTTCGGTTTTTCTACGTCGATATACTTTTATAATACACTCATACAGAATATTTATGTAGATGAAGATATGGATTTGGTACCGGAGAGTACTAACGGTGCTTATTGGCAGACTAGACTAGGAGTTGGTATTAGCTTACCCTTTAGGTTTGCAAGTTATTATACTTTTGGAATAGGTTACTCGGTGTATTCTACTATAGCTCATGATAAAAACTTTAGTAATCCTTATTCTCAAGATGTTGCCAAAGAACTTTCTTTAATTTACGTTGATAACTGGTGGGAAGTGTACAAGGGTAAATTAAAAAGTATGCTGAGCTTTAATTTTACATTTGATAGCAGGAATAATCCGTTGGTACCTTCTAAAGGTATGAATGGGGGATTATACTTTGATTACGTAGGACATTTGATAGGTGGATTTTTTGAATTCTTAAAGTTTAGTGCTAACTTTTCTTTCTATCAGTTTATTCCTATAGTCAATGAATATGGGTTGGTTTGGGTGTTTTACACTACTCACGGTGCTATGTTTCCACAACTTAACGGTAAACTAGAGTATGAAACTATGGATCTCTTTTGGTTTGATGGGTATTATGAACTTAGGGGATGGGGTGGGTATGGTATAAGAGGAAAGGTAAAGTCATTCTATTCAACTGAAGTTAGGTTTCCAATTACTGGTAATGAACTTTGGGGAACATTATTCTTTGACCTAGGCTCTTCTTTTGATGATATTGCATCCTATACAACTTTTCTTGATAAATATTACGGAAGCTTTGGAATTGGAGTTATGATAAATATTCCTGGTTTACCTATAAGAATGTATTTAGCAAGACAGTTAAGGTTTGAAAATAATACTCCTAAGTTGTACATTTCTGATCAATTTTTTAACAATTGGCAATTTGTTTTTGCTATACAAGGATTGTTTTAGTAGTTTCTACCTTTGGTAGAAGTGTTTTTTCGTTTTTGTAAGTACTTTTGATTTAGAAGTTTATCGTTTTCTTAAAATCTGTAATAAAAATTTTTTGTTTTTTGTTTAATTAGTATATGGAGGGTGCGTATGGTTAATAAAGTTTATTCGGCTTCTATTGTTGGTTTTAATGTTTACCTTGTTGAGGTAGAGGTAGATATTGTGACTAAGGTACCTAGTTTTGACATTGTTGGTTTGCCGGATGCTGCTGTAAAAGAATCAAAAGAGAGAGTTAGAAGTTCTATTTTAAACAGTGGTTATTCTTTTCCTTTGAAAAGGATACTTGTGAATTTAGCTCCTGCTTGTGTGAGGAAAGAGGGCTCTATTCTTGATTTATCTATTGCTGTTGGAATACTTATGTGTTCTGGACAAGTTGAGGATTCTGGTATTATTGATCTTAACAATACTATTTTCGTTGGTGAACTTTCACTTGATGGTCAGGTTAAGTACACGAAGGGAATACTACCTGTTATTTTGTTTGCTATTGAGAATGGGTTTAAGAATGTTTTTGTTCCAGAAAAGAATAAAAATGAGTGTAATATTGTATCAAAACATATAAACATTTTCCCTGTTGGAAGTTTAAAGGATGCTATAGAGTTTATAAGTGGTAAAATTCAAATTAGTCCTTTGGTGGGTGAAGAGATTAAAAGTGTTAGTGATAATGCAAATATTTGTTTGGATTTTTCTGATGTTAGAGGGCAGAATTCTGCTAAGAGAGCTATTGAAATAGCAGTTGCAGGAGGACATAACATACTAATGCTCGGTGGACCAGGTGGTGGTAAAACTATGCTAGCAAGAAGAATACCTACTATTATGCCAGAAATGAGTATGAAGGAGGTTATAGAAACTACAAAAATTTACAGTATTGCCGGAATGTTAGATGAAAAAGGAATAATTTCTCAAAGACCATTTAGATCCCCTCACCATACCTCTTCTGATGTTTCTATAATAGGTGGTGGTAGAGTACCTAAACCAGGTGAAGTCAGTTTAGCTCATAATGGAGTTTTATTTCTTGATGAACTACAAGAGTTTAAATCAAACGTTTTACAAGTTATGAGACAGCCACTTGAAGAAGGAGTTATATCTATATCAAGAGCTGAAGGAAGTGTAATTTTCCCAGCAAACTTCATGTTTGTAGGAGCTATGAACGTTGCTAAAGATAATACCGATAGCGTCTATTCATCATCTGACATCTTAAAAATACTAAATAAGATAAGTGCACCCTTCATAGATAGAATAGATATGCACATAGAAGTCCCGAGAGTTAAATTTAGTGAAATTGTTGCAAAGAATACTAATTCTTATAGCTCAAGTTACTATAAAAGTAACGTTATTAAAGCAAGAGAAATACAAGAAAAAAGATTTTTAAAACTAGGATTAGGAACAATAACTAACTCAAAAATACCGCCATCTTACATAGATGAGGTTTGTAAAGTTTCTGAATCTTCGAAAAAGTTACTTGAGGTTGTAATGTCAAAATTTAAAATAAGCATGAGGTCATACCATAAAATATTAAAAATCTCTAGAACTATAGCGGATTTAGAAGGAAGCGAAGATATAGAAGATCACCATATAGCAGAAGCAGTACAGTATAGAGTTTTAGACAAAATTGTTTACTCTTAAATTGTAAAAACTAGCCTTAAAACTAAAATTTAATTTATTGAATGGATGTTAAGTGAAATAGGTTTAACTTGTAAGTGTTTTCTAGGTAAGAATTTTAAATTTGAAATAATTTCTTGTTGTTAATATAATTACTTTATGATTACGAAAGATGTTATTAAGAAAGTTGCTGATTTGTCAAGGTTAAGGTTTTCTGATGAAGAGTTAGAGAGTTTTGTTAATGAATTTTCGAATATTGTTTCTTTTGTTGGGATGATTGAGGAGTTAGATACATCTAACGTTGAGCCTTCGCCTTATCCTATAGATATTGTTAATGAGCCTAGGGAAGATGTTGTTTTTGAAAGTGTTAAAGTTGAAAAAATTCTGGAGAATGCTCCAAAAAGAAAAGGTAAATTTATAGTTGTTCCTAGGGTTATTGAGAGGTAGGGATTTTTATGATTTGGGATTTAGTTTTCGTTTCGATTTCTTTTATTTTGGGTAGTATTCCTTTTGGTAAGATAGTTGCGTCTTTTAGGGGGATCGATATAACTAAAGAGGGTAGTGGTAATATTGGTGCTACTAACGTTTTTAGAACTGTTGGTAAGATTTGGGGTGTTTTGGTTCTTATTCTTGATGCGTTAAAGGGTGCTTTACCTACTTTGGTTACGTTGTGGATTTACAAAAGTAATTTTCTAAACTTTTATTTACCTGAAGTTTACGTTTTTGTAGGTATATCTTCAATATTGGGACATATGTTTTCTCCTTTTATGGGTTTTAAAGGTGGTAAAGGGGTAGCTACATCGTTGGGGGTTTTCTTTGTTCTTACTCCTGTTGGTATACTTGTTGGCTTGGTTGTCTTTGGTTTGTTTATTCTGATATTTAGAATAGTGTCTATAAGTTCTATTGCTGCTTCTGTTTCTGTTTTTTCTTACCTTCTTGTATACTTTATCGTTAGTAATACTTTATCTCAAAATTATATTTTGCTTTTATCCAGTTTTCTTGTTATGGTTTTCATAATAGTAAAACATTTTCCTAACATTCAAAGGTTTATTAAAGGTGAGGAGAAAAAAATAGTATGAAGGTAGTAGAAAAACCTGATGTACTTCAAAGAGAGATTATTTTATTGAAAAGGAAAGGGAAAAGAGTTGGTTTTGTTCCTACTATGGGAGCTTTACATGAAGGACATTTATCGTTGGTTAGACAAAGTAAAAAAGATAACGAAATTACGGTTGTAAGCATTTTTGTTAATCCTACCCAGTTTGGCCCTAATGAAGATTATAATACCTATCCAAGACAATTTGAGAATGATAAAAATTTGCTTGAAGCTGAAGGAGTTGATTACCTATTTTATCCTTCCGTTGAAGATATGTATCCAGAAGGTTATGAAACTTACGTAGAGCTTGAGAATTTGCCAAACTATTTATGTGGTTTATCAAG
>CALFVP010000162.1 GCA_937928175.1 uncultured bacterium
CTTTCAGGTATACTTTCACCAGTCATTGTAGACTTGTCCACAAATGCACTTCCCTTAACAACTTCACCATCAAGAGGTATAGTTTCACCTGGTTTTACCAATATAATATCTCCAACCTCAACTTCATCAACGTTGACCAACCTATTATCTCTAAGTCTAACTTTTCCAAATACTTCGTAAACAGCTTTACCAATTTTAGACCTAGCATTCCTAAGAGCAACATCTTCAAGGAAAATTCCTAAATTGTACAAAGTTATCAGTAACAACGCTTCAAAGGTATGTCCTAACAACAAAGCACCCAAAAAAGCAAGGAGTATTAAAACGTTCTCATTGAGCAAAGCACCAGATTTAGAATTATTTATAGCCCTAATTAGCGTTTTAACTCCCCCACCAACAAAAAAAATAAAACTAACTACCAATAAATCAATAAATAGACCAAAATTTTTCATTAAAACAAAGTGTAATACACCGTAAACTAAAGTGAACAACAAAGGAAACAAAATCCAAAATACCTCTTTTAACTTAACTTTACTATCATCTTTTTCATCACTTACCTCTTCCAAAACTTCAACTTCCTCATCAACACTATTAACAATTTTTCTTATCTTACTAGTATCAACTTCACTAGTAGTCAAAGTAAGAGTAGAAAAATCAACTTTAGCATCTAAAATACCATTTTTCAAAAGTGCTTTCTCTATCCTTAAAGCACAATTGGGACAATCCAAATTCTTTAAAACGTAATTCATAGTGATAAATTTATAAAACCAGAAGAAATTTTTCAAGTACGTCCACTCAAGAACTAACTTTTCATTTCTTTGTTTGCATCCATTATTAATGTTTGTTTTAGAACATAAACCACCTCTTCAGGTGAAAAGTTTTCGCCTACTTGAAGAAATCCATGAGAATATAAAATACAATTGGGTATTTACCTTTATAAAGTCATCGTAATCGAAAACGTTTATATTACCTTTTTCTGAATACCACACAGAAATTCCATGCCCCACCAAATTTGTCTTGATATACACCAATCTTTAACGTTTTACAACTGACTAATTAAGTACATTTTAAGAGTTTAAAACTCTTAGAGTTTAAAACTCTTAGGACTTATTTAAAGAATTACTGAAATTGCCTTTAATCTTAAATTAATTGGAGTTTAAATAAAACAATTTTTCATAATTAGGTAAAAAATCGATAAAAAGGGGAAATTATGAGTTGGATGAAATTTTCTTTAATAATACTTACCTTAGTTTTAGCAATACTTATTCTAAAACCCACTTACGAATGGTACTTTTTAATTAGTGATAAAGATAAAGAGTTAATATCGTTAGGGGCGGAAGAAGTTAGTAAACTTTCTCCAGAACTTAAAAAAAGGTATCTTGAAATAAAAAAACTTAGAAATAGTACTGTTTTGAATATAGGGCTTGATCTAAAAGGTGGAATATACATAACTCTTGAACCTGATCCTATAGACATGACAAACTACTTGCTTGATAAGTTTGAAGGTGATATTGATAAAGTTATATCAGAATACGAAAACGAATTAGTATCACAAGTAGATGTTTCACTTGAGATATTGAGAAACAGGCTTGATCAATTTGGTGTTACTGAACCTGTTATAAGAAAAGAAGGTAGAAGTAGAATTTCTGTAGAGCTTCCTGGGATTTCTAGCGTTGCACAAGCTAAAGAAGCTATAAGTAAAGCAGGAAAACTTGAATTTAAATTCGTTGATGATGAATACATGGGAAACATCGATAGAAAATACATCAATAAAGAAGGTTTAATATCGGACATTCAGGAATTTTTAAAGAACAATGTTATACCTGCAGATGACGAAATTTACGGGTATTACGAAACGGATGAATCTGGTATACCATCGTTAAAGGGTTTTATAGTCCTTAAGAAAGAAGTTGTTTTTGATGGGAGTTATATAAAAGATGCAAGACCAGGACAAGATCAATTTGGTAGGCCTGTTGTAGAGTTTTCTTTAACACTTGAAGGAGCAGATATATTTGCCGATATAACAAGAAATAACATTGGTAAAAGGCTTGCTATAGTTTTGGATGGAAGAGTTAGAAGTGCACCAGTCATACAAACTGAAATACTCGGAGGAAGAGGACAAATAACAGGTGCTTTTTCATCAGAAGAAGTTAGTAGTTTAGTATCTGTGCTAAAGTCAGGAGCACTAAATGTAAAGCTAAAGGAAATAGAAATCAGAGTAATAGGACCTTCGCTAGGAGCAGATAGCATAAACTTAGGAACAAAAGCTAGTTTTATAGGAATACTTTTAGTCTTCATTTTTGCCATAATTTACTACAGAATTTTTGGAATAATAACATCTATATCTTTGATATTTAACTTATTCTTTACTTTAGCTGGGTTAGCTTTGTTTAGAGCAACGTTAACGTTACCAGGAATTGCCGGACTAGCATTAACAATAGGTATGGCAATTGATGCTAACGTATTACAGTTTGAAAGAATAAAAGAAGAAATTAGAAACGGTAGAGATCTAGTAACAGCTATAAAACTAGGTTTCGAAAGAGCATTCGTAACAATAATAGACACTCACATAACCGTCATGCTGTCATCATTTGTACTCATGGTTTACGGATACGGTCCTATCAAAGGGTTTGGTACTACACTTCTTATAGGTATAACAGTATCACTATTTACATCTATATTCGTAGTAAGGACACTAGTTGAATTTGTTGTAAACAAACTAAAAATAAAATACATACCAGCACTAGTATAAAGGGAGGAATATATGTTCAATTTCTTGGAGAACATAAGAAAAATAGATTACGTAAAAAATAGGTTTTATTTTTTGGCTCTATCCGGAACAATAATATTAATAGGGATAATACTATTTTTCATAAAAGGAGGGTTTAAACAAAGTATAGACTTTAAGGGGGGAACTAGGTTAGAAATTAAGATAAACGACAAAGTGAAAATAGAAGAGGTAAGAAAAGTTGTATCATCAACTGGTATTACAAAAGATGTAACATACGTTGGGAACCCTGAAGAAAATATATTTTTAATAAGTATAGGTGCAAGTGAAGATTACAGTAACGTTGAAATAGTAAAAAAATCGTTACAGGACAACTTCAAAGAAGTCATAATTAGAGGAGAAAATACTGTAGGACCAAGGCTAAGCCAAGAATTTTTTAGAAATGCTATAATACTATCAATAGTTGTAGGAATACTAATACTAATATACATAGGAATTAGGTTTGACTTTATATTTGGAATAGGTGCTATTGCTGCACTTTTACATGACCTTTTGATTTCTTTCACTGTAATTCTAGTACTAAACATAGAAATGGATATTTCAATAATTGCAGCAATACTAACTATACTAGGTTATTCCGTTACTGACACAGTTGTCGTATACGACAGAATAAGAGAAAACCTAGTAGGTGGTGTAAAATCTTCAGAAATAGAATACATCGTAAACAAAAGTATAAGACAAGTAATAGTTAGATCAGTGCTTACATCATTCACAACTTTACTTATTGTAACAAGCATTATAATATGGGGACCAGAAAACTTAAAAGGATTCTCAATAACTTTACTAGCAGGAATAATAAGTGGTACATACTCATCACTCTTTATAGCATCACCAATAGTAATAGAACTTGAAAAGAAAAAACTACTAAAACAAGAACAAAGAATATAGTAGCAAAATATAAAAAACAACTACTTTTAACATATTTAATCCTTAAACTTTCTAACTTGAAAGAATTCTAAACCTAAATATATTATCTTAGCGGAGGTGTGTTATGGATTACAAAAAGTATATAAGAGATATACCTGATTTTCCTATTAAGGGAATAATATTTAGAGATCTTACAACACTCTTTAAAGAAGGTAAAGTGTTTAAAGAAGCAATCAATAGTCTTTACAATTTAATAAGAGATTTGGATATAGACAAGATAGTAGCACCTGAAGCTAGGGGTTTTATATTTGGTGCTTTACTTGCTTATCTTAAGGGATGTGGTTTTGTACCTGTAAGAAAACAAGGTAAACTACCTTACAAAACTGTATCTTATACTTATTCACTGGAATACGGTACTTCAGTACTTGAAATGCACGAAGATGCAATATCAAAAGGAGAAAAAGTTCTAATTGTTGATGATCTCTTAGCAACGGGAGGAACTACTAAAGCAATGATAGATATGGTATCACAACTTGGTGGAAACGTTGTAGGGGCAGCATTCTTAGTAGAACTTTCAGCACTAAATGGAAGAAAATCACTAGGAATACCTGTATACTCCGTAGTAGTCTACTAGTAAATGAAATTTTTCTTATCAAAAAACTTGATACCTATACTTTTTTCAATATACTCTTTGGTTTACTTCATTTTGATAATGTTATTTACTTCTTATTCACCTATACTCTTTACAGCTTACTTTTTAGTAGTAATCATGACATTAATGCTATACAAAAAGAAGTTTATTCTTAAAAAGGATCTTCTATCTGAATTTGTTGAAATAGTATTCGTAAAGATGTACGATTCACCTAACAGAAAAGAATTTTTTGAAGTTGTAAACGAAATATTTAAAATTCTTGGTATAAATACAGAATGTATAACGGTACTATTCAATTTCGATAAACCGCATTACGAAGTTCTAGGAACCAATATTAAGGGTATAGAAAAAACTATTTTAAAAAAAGAAAAAATTCTCTTATCTAACTTCATAGAATCTTATAAAACAAGATTACCTTTCGTTGATTTAAAAAACACTACTCTTTTACCAATTGATGTTTTTGAAAATTCAAAAGAAATTATGAAAAAGTTCAATTCCAATTTTTTAATACCTATATACTCACCTAATTTTGATCTTGTTGGAATGGTACTTTTCAAATCTGAAAAAGTTAAGTTTAGTATTCTCTTCTATTTATCACAATTTATAAACATAGTTAGCACAATGTTCAAAGCGATAAGTGAGAACGAAAAAAAGAAAATAATTGAAGAAGATATGAAAATTGCTTCTCAAATCCAGAGTAAATTAGTACCAGTGGATTACATAACAAACAACTGGTTTGAATCTTATGGAATATACATACCAGCTTACAATATAGGAGGAGATTACTTGGATATAATAGAAAAAAACAACAGTTTCTTTTTTGCAATAGGTGATGTTTCAGGTAAAGGAGTTTCAGCAGCCTTAGTATCTATAATGGTAAAAACTATACTTAACAGTACAGAAATAAACTCAAATAACATAACAAAAGTCATAAAAAATGTTAATCACTACATTTACAAATGGTTTTACGACGATGAAAGTATACTTACATTTCTTACTTTATTTGCTGGAAACTACCTACCAAGCAGCAGAAAATTTTATTACATAAACGCAGGGCACATACCACCAATACTTATAAGAAGTAACGAATTAATACTATTATCTTCAAACTCCAGACCCATTGGAATCTTTGAGAAATACAACCCCAAAAGAGAAGTTATAGAAATAATAAAAGATGATATTCTTGTACTTTACACAGATGGACTTATAGAACAAATAGATTCAAGAGGTAGAGAATTCGGTATAAACCGTTTAAAGGAAATACTAACAAAACTAAAAAATGCAAACTCAAAAGAAATAGTAGAGGAACTATACAAAAGATTAAAAGAATTTTCCCAAGAAAGAATAGATGATGATGTATGTATACTTGTAGTAAAGTTTAAGTAACCCCAACAAACCTTTCTTTCTAAAAAACTAAAATCTAGGATTTTTCTTTTTTAAATAAATTCCCATTTTAATTTCTTCTCTATGAGTGTAAGCAAGTAAAATCCAATTTAGCAAAAAAGCAACCAAAAGTTCAATCTCTTTCCATATTCCTATAAACCAACCTACTATGAAATTTGATAGGAAAAAAAACATAACAAGCCAACCATCAGGACCAAGGAAGAATTTCATAAAAGAAATGACAATTAACCCAAAAACCGGAATAGGAGGCGTAAGACCTAAAGCAGGAAAAGTACCAGCAGATATAGCTCCCCAAACACCTAAAGTAGCAGCAACAGCTTTCCCACCCTTAAACTTTAAAAAAGGAGAAAACGCATGACCAATTACTGGAGAAAGTATGACTAAAATTAATCCCAATCCCCTAATACCTAAATCACGATAAGCAATAGAAACAGGTACTAACCCTTTACCTACCTCAAGAAATAAAACCAAAACTCCTAAAAGCTTACCACCAGCTCTAAAAACGTTAAAAGTACCAGGATTATGATCACCGTAATTTCTAATATCAGTACCTAGAAAAATTTTACCTAACCAAACAGCAAAAGGAATAGAACCAAGAAAAAAACCAAACATAATAACTAATACCGTATAAATCAAATTATCCATAACTCACCCCCTAAGAAAAAATAAATTACAAAATATATAAAAAATTACTTTAAAATTCAAGTATGAAAGTTTTCATGGTAGGTGAAGGAGACATATTAGAAATATTGATGGAAGAATTCAGTAAAAACAACATAAGCGTATATTTGGTCTCTGCTGAAAGTAACATAGAAATAACAGATAACATTGAGAGAGTTGAAGATTATTCAAAATTAGACAGAGATTTTTTTGAAAAGAGAGAAGTATCATCTTTTGACAAATGTATAGTATCACTTAGTGAAAAGAACATACTTGAGATGATAAACATCTCAACTATTCTTACAGAATTAGGTTCATACGTACTGGCAATACTTCCAAACAAAAAATATAAAAACATCTTTGACAAACTTGGAATAAACTATATAATTCCTTCGTATGATACAGCATTTAAAACAGTTGGAGAGATACTTTTAAAGTATGGACCTGTTGAAAGCGTTATACCTTTTGTTGAGGACTACTTTGTTACAAAGATTAACATTTCACCTGATTCAAAGATATGCAACAAGAAAGTAAGCGATCTAGACCTTAGAAATAAATTTAACATAAACATTATTCTTGCGTTTCGTAAAGACTTTGTAGTACTAGAAAAAGGTATTTCTAAAGTATTCGTTGATAAAGTAGACATAAAACCCACTACAACCTTAACAAGTGATATGTCTATATTAATTGTTGGTCCTTTTGAAGGTATAAAGAAATTTATTGACTATCTCTATGAAACTTAACTTCTAAGATAAACTTACCAGACATAGAATAGAAAAATTTATCTGGGTTTAATTTTTTTATATCCATCTCTTTAACTTCCTGAATCTGTGTTATTACCTCCTCACCAGGTAAAAAAATGAATCTATCTCCTTCTTTTATCTTGTAGAAATTAAAGTATCTTTTATGCAAAGGCATAGGAATTATAGAACCTTTCTTAGTTATAAGAACTATTGAAGTTTTTCCATCGTTTACAACGTCCATCCTGGCAGAACCATACTTTATAAACCCGCAAACTATGTTGGCATCCACTTCTATTGGAGTTGTAGAAGATATTATATTCCTAATCTCTCTAGGCAACCTATGAATGTTTATTCTACCTTTAAAAAAGTACTCTTCTATCATTCCTTTAGCTATAGAAACTAAAGATAAAGTGTGCAAAGATTCAGGAAGTATCCAAACTATGCAAAAAAATACACCTTGATCATCTTCTTTAACTTTGTAAACCAAAGGTCTATCGAGGCTTCTTACCAATGAAGTTATTGAAAATTCTTCCTTTACTATATTCACTTCTTTTACCAGAGAGTTTAGAAGTATATTGCTAAGAGATCTATACTCTTTATACAAAATTTTCCTAGTTCTACTTTTGATCATGAAATTAACTAGAAAACTCATATAACTAGAGAAAACTTTCCCTACAATGTCCATAACATTTCGCTCCTGTTTTACTAAAATATCTCCAGTTACCTTTTTACCAATTAAAATTAATCCAAAAAACTTCTTATCACTTTTAAGTAATACAACATACTTTGCTTTACCAAGCAGATCCAAAAAACCAAAATTTCCAGTTTCTTTTACATACTCTTCCAATTCATCTTTTTCTAAAAAATACTTGTTCATCAAATAAAAAACTCTTCTCAAATTCTTGGGGATAAGTTTGTAAGAAATGAACTTCGAAAACGAAAAACCCAATACCTTCGAAAAATCTTTATTAATAAAGTTTACAACTTTTCCAAAGGTACTAAGTTTTTTAAAACTATCAATAATTTTAACTATAATTTCACTGTAGGTGTTAGATACATAGCCAAAATTTAATCTAACTCTTTTTCTTACAAATGAAAAAAATACAAAAGAAAGAAATATAAACACAACACTCAAAGCGGTAAATAGAACGTACTTAGGAATAATTTCTACAGTAGCCAATATCAAAATAAAAGTAATTGAGAAAATAAAGGATATTAAAATCATTATTGAAAGATCAACAGATATTTCTCTAACAACGTTAAGAGAATTTACCATTAAGGTTGATATTACCAATATTGGATACCCCACGATTAACAAAGGAATATAATACGATGGTATATTGAAAAAAGTTGTAAGTATAGCTAAAAATGATGGAACCAAAATGAAAAGTAAAGAACCTATCGAAAGTAGTAAAAGTAACTTAGAAAAGTAATGAATCTTATGTCTAACTACTCTTATATAATCGTATATAGGCATTACCACAGCAAATAAACCACCAATACCTGGATAAAAGTAATACATTTCCTGAAATTTAGCAACACTCTTTGGTTCAATATATCCAATTGAGGATATTAGTAAAAATGATGCACCAATACTACTTAAAACTGAAATAATTATTATTCTTGTTTGTTTTCTAAACTTGACTAGTGGGAAATACAGAAAAAGCAAAGCTATACTTGCAGGAAACAAAGAAAAACTAACCCTCTCAACCAAAGTTACAATAAACAGATCAGATAACATAGTACTCGATGGAGTAGTTATAAAGTTTACAGCTGTCAGAGTAGTAGCTAAAAGCCATAGCTCACCTTTTTTACTTCTATTACCTAGGTATATTATTATTCCTAGAAGCAACAATAAAATTCCTGCAATTTGCCAAAATAGAACAAAAGATACAAAATCTTTTATTTCAAATTTCTGTGATCTTACAAGTTTTGTAAAAACTTTTCCATCAACGTAATATTCTATTTTAAATTCTTTACTAACATCTAAATTTCTAAAAACTAAATTCCAAAAATCTTCCGTAGAATTTATATTTTGATCATCTATCTTTAGTAGTATAGATCCAACTGGTATATTGGATTTTCTTCCTTCCCACCATTCAGGTATATCGTACACGTTTATTACCCTAGTATGGTATACGAAAAAACCTGGAAAATACCTATTCAAAAGTAAAGAAGTTCTGTAAGCTGTTAGTAAAAGCACTACTATTACAAACATTAACGTTACTATAACACTAATCCTTATAAAAGTACTTTTTACTAACACCTTAACACCCTACAATTAAGATTTTATAAGATAGAACGTAAATTATTCTACAATACTTTTAAACTATTTCCCAAAATAAGTCTAAGAAAAATTTACTTTCCATTGTACTTTTTGAAAAATATTTTGGTTTTTATTCATAATTAAAGGTAAACTTTTTTAAAGGAGATTATTATGATATCTATAAAAGGTTTTACTAGGGAAAAGCTTGGCAAAGAAGCAGTATCAAAACTAAGATCAAAGGGATTTTTACCTGGTGTAGTATACGGGAAAAACTTGAAAAACAATTTACACGTTTACTTTAACTACCTAGAGTTTGAAAAACTAATTCACAAAGTTGGTAAGAATAAGCTTTTTGAGTTGAATCTGGACAATGGACAAAAGTTAGTTACTTTTGTAAAAGACATTCAGATAGATCCATTAAAGAGGAATATGATTCACGTAGATTTACAAAGTGTTCTAGGAGATGAAGAAGTAACAGTAAGTGTACCTATAGAATTTACTGGAGTAGCTAAAGGAACAAAAGTAGGTGGTGTATTTAGAAGAGCACTTTGGTCTTTAAAGATAAAAGTTAAAGCTAACGAAATACCAGAAGTAATAAAGATAGATATTTCAGATCTTGATGTTGGTGATACTTTAGTAATTTACAAGATAAAAGACAAAATTCCCTATAAAGTTTTGAATCATGAAAACACAGTTATAGCTGGTGTATATAAATAATTTTTTATCGAGAAATTTTTATATTTTTATTAGGAGGGCTTATGGGTAAAAACTTTGCTAAATTAATAGTTGGACTTGGTAATATAGGTCCTCAATACACTTACACTAGGCACAACATAGGATTTATGGCCATAGATTCATTAGCTAAGGAATACAATGTAAAGTTTGATATAAAGAAAAAAAAGAGTGCATTGGGGGTAGCAAAGATAGGTGACAAAAAAGTTGCACTTCTTAAACCCCAAACATACATGAATATAAGCGGTGAACCTGTTTTATACACTGCAAGTTTTTTAAAAATACCACCCGAAGATATAATAGTTGTATGCGATGATGTAACGTTACCTGTAGGAAAAATAAGAATAAGAAAAGAAGGATCCAGTGGAGGACATAACGGGCTAAAATCTGTTGCTTACTACCTTAAAACGGATCTCTTTCCAAGAATAAGAATAGGCATAGGCGAACCACCAGAGTACGTACCACTTGACACTTGGGTATTGTCAAACATAACACTTAAAGAATACCAAATACTCAGTAAAACTCTAAAAGTTTTCAAAAAAGTCATAGAAGTTATACTGTTCGAAGGAATAGATTCAGCAATGAATAAATTTAATGGTCTTGAACCTGAAGATTACGAAGATATATTAGAATCTTCAGATTTATTCTCTTTCAACCTGGAGGATTAGATTGTTTAACAAGGTAACCATCGCTGGACTAGGACTTATAGGTGGAAGTATAGCACTGTCTTTAAGAAACAAAATACCAAACATAAATATAGTAGGCATAACCAGAAATATCGATTCTTTACCCAGAACTCCTAAAATAGAATGCTTCAATAAGATAACTAACTACGACAACCTTGAACATTTAAAAGGTTCAGACATAGTAGTAATTTCTACTATTGTCTCTGCCATACCTACAACCTTTAAAACTATAAAAAAATTCATAACTCACAATACCATTGTTACAGATGTAGGAAGCGTCAAAGAATGGGTTATAAAAGAAATAAACGATAAGTATTTTTTAGGTTCTCATCCTATGGCAGGTAGCGAAAAATCCGGAATAGAAAACTCAGATCCCGAAATCTTTGAAAATTCTCTATGCGTAATAACACCTTACAGAAATTCAGAAAAACAAATTGAAAAAGTATCTAACTTTTGGAAAACCTTAGGAATGAAAGTATTAGTATTACCTCCAGATATACATGACAAAATAGTTGCAGAAACCAGCCACTTCGTACATTTAATATCATTCATTATTTCAAGTGTACTTTCACAATCTGATTTCTCTGAAAATTTATTCTATGGAGTTTTTGGTAAAGGATTACTAGACACAACAAGAATATCAAACAGTAATCCAAACCTTTGGGTAGATATTCTTCAAAAAAATAAACAAAACGTTTTAAAAATCTTCGATAAGTTTATAGAATATTCATCCAAAATCAGAAATGAAATAATTACAGATAATTGGGATTACGTAAAAAATACCTTGGAAAATGCCAAAACCTTCATAGAAAAATTAACCTGTAAATAACTAACAAAAAATTCAATTCTTGTAATAAAAATGTACTAGGAGTACTAAAAGTACTATAAGTACTAAGTGTAAAAATTTGTAATTTACAATTTGTAATTTACAATTGTATTATTTATATTATTCAATTGAGGAATGTTTAGAGAGGTTTTTATGTTTGTGAAGAAATATTCTTTAGCAGTCATAATTTCAATTGTTGTATTATCTTTTACAATCATTTTGTTTATATCGTATTCTCAGATTTTTGGTAACAAGGGTATAATTTCTAGAGTTTTTTCTAAGGATGATGACTACTATTACTATTTAGAGATGTTCAATTCTGTTTACAATATTGTAAAAGAAGCTTACGTTGATGAGGAGAAAATAAATTCTAAAACTTTGTTTCATGGTGCTATAAAGGGAATGCTAGAAAGTTTAGGTGATCCTCACACTGCATTTTTAAGTGAAGATGATTTTAAAGAACTTACTGTTGAGACATCAGGTAAGTTTGGAGGAATAGGCATACACATAACATCAAAAGATAACTACATTTACATTGTTTCACCGATAGAAGATACACCTGCATTTAGGGCTGGGATAAAACCAGGTGATTACATTATATCAATAAACGGAGAAAGTACGAAGGGTATGAGTGTTGAAAAAGCAGTTAAATTACTTAGAGGAACTCCTGGTACACAAGTAACCATAACCATAAAAAGAGATCAAACAATATTTGATAAAACACTCACAAGAGAAATTATAAACATTCCTACTGTTAAATGGGGGTGGCTATCCGAGAAAGATGGTATTGTTTTCATTAGGATATTACAATTTTCTGGAAACACTTTTGATTCTTTAGTTAAAGCAATAGAAAAAATAAAGAAAACAGATTACGAACTTAAAGGGATAGTATTCGACTTAAGGTATAATCCTGGTGGTTTACTTGACGAAGTTTTAAAAATACTTGATTACATTATACCAAAAGGATTAATACTTGAGACAAGAGGTAGAATTGAAGGAAGTAGTTCTAAAACATTTGCCTCCGGCAGAAAACCAATTATACCCCTAGATTTACCTATAGTTGTATTGATAAACGAAGGTTCAGCATCGGCATCAGAGATATTCGCTGGAGTATTACAAGATACACGTAGAGCAGTAATAGTAGGAAACAAAAGTTTTGGTAAAGGATCTGTACAAACAGTAAGACAACTACCAGACGGTACAGGTATTAGGTTAACAATATCAAGGTACTATTTACCATCAGGTAGAACACCAGACAAACAAGGTATAACCCCAGACATCACTGTCGAATCGTTTAACATCACCAAAGATATAGAAGAAAAAATCTTAACCATAGAAAAGGAAGGTTACATAAAAGACTACATGAAAGATAAATCAGAACTAAAGGATGAAGATATAGAAAATATTTCAAAATTACTCGAAAGCAAAGGAATAAGAATCGATAAAAAAATAATAAAAATCCTAGCTAAAAAAGAGATACCTACCATCACTTTATTTGACCATGACGATGAATACATAAAAACTGCTATAAATGTCATAAAAAACTACAGTAAATACTCTAAACCTTTGTTTCTCTTTACAAACAACTAGTATATGGAAATAGGAATATCTATAGCATTTATTGCAGGGATATTATCTTTTCTATCACCCTGCATTCTACCACTTGTTTTACCATACATTTCAATAATCTCAGGTATATCAATATCTGAAATAAAGATGAAACAAATAGGGATAAAAGAAAAAATAAAAATAACAAAATCAACTTTGTACTTTATAATAGGATTTACTTTAGTATTCATAATGTTTGGTATAATTGCAGGTCAAGTGGGAGGATTGCTAGTTTCGATTAAAGAAATACTTAGTAGGATAGCTGGAATAATAGTTATAATTTTGGGGCTACACATTATAGGAATATTAAAAATACCTTTTTTAGATTATGAAAAAAAATTTAACAATTTTGTTTTTGAAAAAAACAATTTTATAACAGCATTTGTTATAGGAATGACATTTGCTTTTGGATGGACACCATGTATAGGTCCCATACTTGGTGGGATAATAAGTATAGCTTTCTACAGTGGTAATACACTATACGGAGGTTTACTCTTAGGTGTATACTCGTTAGGGTTATCTATACCATTTATTATAATCTCAATATTTATAGATTCTGCAATAAAAATATTATCAAACTTAAGGGTAGTTGTTAGATGGGTAGAAATAATAAGCGGTGTAATATTAGTACTTTTAGGGATAACGTTAATAACTAACACTTTAGGAACTATTTCAAACTACATTTTAGAGATATTTCCATTCCTAGGTAAACTAGGTTAATGTTAAAGGGGTAGTCTCTTTGGAAGAGTACCCCAAAATACCTAAATTGAGTTATAGTGTGAAAGGATTGCTTCTTCCAGTTCCTTTCTAAATTCAGAAGTAATTGGGTGAGCAATATCTTTATTTTGATCACCTACCCTTCTAGAAGGCATAGAGATAAATATTTTTCCTCTACCTTCAACAATTTTAATATTGTGGACAACAAATTGCCCATCAAAGGTAACGGAAGCAACACCTTTAACCCTACTAGGTCTCCTTCCATCGCTCGATAATTTTTTGATCTTAACATCAGTAATTTTCATACAACCCTCCAAGAAGTCAGATAAATAAAACTGGATTCTTAACGAATCTAGTAACAAAAATTTTGTAATTCTTACCAAACTTACTAATTAAATAATTCTTTATAATTTTAGCATCTTTCTTAACATCAAAAATGCCATACACGCTTGATCCACTACCACTCATCAAAGAAAACATTGCACCCCTCAAATACAGCTCACTTTTTATTTCTATAACTTTGGTAATTATAAACTGTTCAAAAGTGTTTTTCAACATTTCTTTTAAATCGGAAATTTCTATTTCACAAGAAACCAATTTTTCAGAAATCTCAAAAGCCCATCTTCTTGAATCGTATAAATTGTTTTCAGATATAAATCTGAAAGCATCTTTAGTGGAAGAAAAAAGGTTAGGATAAACTACAACTAAAAAAGTCTTCGAAAAAACATCAATAAGACAATCAACTTTTTTTACCTTCTCACCTCTACCTTGAACTATACAACCACCACTGTTTAGGAAAAAAGGTATGTCTGCACCTACATTCCAGACGTTTGAAAAAATAAATTCTTCTTTTTCTTTATCTAAAAGGTTATTTCTTTTCAAGAAATCTATAAGTGCAAGTAAAATTCCCCCAGCATTACTACTACCACCACCAAGTCCACTACCAACAGGTATATTCTTATAAACTTTTATATCAAAACCTATACTTTTACCAACAACTTTTTCAACAAATTCAACAACTTTCCAAACAGTATTCCTGTTATCGTTAGGTACTTTAAAATCTTCTCCAAACACACTCGGATTTAAAACAATTTCCAGTTTCTTATCTTTATTTTTTAAGCAAAACTTAGAGTAAACTTTATCAAATATCCCTATTGGCAAAAATATACTTTCTATTTCATGGTATCCATCCGAAAGTTTGCCAATAACTGTTAAACCTAGGTTTATCTTAGCTGAGGTTAGAAGATTATAAATCATACCAACTTTTTAATCATAGCAATTTCATCACATCTATTAAGTTTTGGACATAGTATACAATCAGACCATACCTTTTCTGGGAATATTTCCTTTTTAACAACTTCGAAACCAAGTTTTACGAAAAATTCCTCACTCCTTGTGAGAACAAAAATTCTCTTTACACCCATTTTTCTGACAATATCAATTCCTTTATTAACTATCATTTTCCCTATTCCTCTTTTTTGTACATCTTTTTTTACTGCAAGTGTTCTAAACTCTACAAGCTCCTTACTATAAAACTTTATAGCCATACATCCTACTACTTCCCCATTAATTTCAGCAACTACAAAATTTCTTATATGGTCAGCTATATCATCCTGTGTTCTTGGTAAAAGCTCACCATTTTCAACGTAAGGTTTTATAACGTTGTAAATACCATCAACATCATCAATAAATGCTTCTCTAACTTTAACTATTTCTTCCATAAACTAAATTTTTAAATCTTTCCAAAGTTTTGCACACATAGAA
>CALFVP010000163.1 GCA_937928175.1 uncultured bacterium
CCGTCCTCAGTAAAAAACCTAAAATTATTAGAAATAAGAAAGTTTTTTATGATCTCTATAAACCCAATACTAAACACATTTATTCTGAAATAAAGAATCTTAAAAGTAATCTTTTAGATGTTATAACTAATTTTTCTAAAGATGCAGTTTATGGTATTATAAGATCCTATCCTTTCATTTTGAATGTTGTTAGCAAGTCTTTATTTGGGTTTTTTAGAGGTCAGAAAGAGTTTTCAGAGTGTGAGGAAAATGTTATTTCTGATTTAAAGTACTTTGTTAGAATTTTAGATAAAATTGAAATAAAATAAAAGTATCTTTAATAATATTTGGAAATTGGGAGGTTTTATGCCAAAAGAACATGTTATTGATGAAAAAAATATTAATACTGTCTTAGCTGAAGATATATCTTTTAAAGGTACTTTGAAATTTTCTACTTCTTTAATGATAAAGGGGACTTTTGAGGGGGAAATTGATGCAACTGGTCATCTTGTTATTGGTCCAAAGGCTGTTGTAAAAGCTCAAATTAAAGCCGCAACAATCACAAATTATGGTGAGATAATTGGTAACGTTGAAGCAACTGAAAAACTTGAACTTATAAGTGGAGCAAAACTTACAGGTGATATAAAAACTCCAGACCTATACATTGAGTACGGGTGTATTTTTAATGGTAACTGTTCTATGCCTGCTAAATCATCACAATCGCAACAGCCATCTTATAAAGAAAAAATATAAAATGTTTATCCCTTTCTAGCCCATTTTAGAGTTATTAGCAAAATTACTAATACCATCAGTATCCACCAATTTGAAATATTTACATTTCTAGTTTCTAGAATGTTTTCTGTTGCGTTTTCCTTTATTTGTTTTAAAAGAAAATCGTTTAAGTCTTTTATGTGTAATGCGTTAGTGGCGGGTGGTTTTCTTTCTCCACTGAATGCCGATTCTTGGAGAAGTATCTCTTTTGGTGTTACGTCTTCTTCGAGTAAGAATTTTAGCACTTCTGTAAAAATGTCGTAAGAAAAAGAGGAATATATACCTACTTTTAAATTTTCTACGTCTACTTTGCTTATGTTTTTAAACATTATAAAAAGAAAATCTCTATCGAAACTTTTCATATGAAACGTTGTTCCGTAATTGTCAAGTAATGTTATGTCACTTGATATTTTAGAAAAATTGTACTTGATTGCTTCTTCTATTGTTACTGGGTATTTGTACGATATATTGAAAATTTTTAGTTTAGGATTATATACGAAATCTTCCGAGGACATCCTTAGTTTTTTTACTTTTGAAAATACTATTATATCTTTTAGAAAACTTTCATCTGGCGATATTACCAATATTTTGCTATTTTTTTCAGAAATTGATAGTATTTCGCTTAACGTTATATTTTTTGGGTATCCTAATATCAAACTTTTGAATTTCTGATTTGTTTGTATTGAAAAATTTTTACTAATCTTTATCATGGGTTGAAATTCGTATTTCAAACGATTTAATAGATTTATGAGTATTCTTAGATCTTGGTTAGGTTCAAACCATACAAATCCTATGTTTTGTGAATTTCTTATCTTTATTTTTATCTCTTTTTTTAAAGATGATATTATTACCTCTTCGGGTAGTGTGTTTAAGGGAAATAAGTATAAGTTTTTGTTGTTTTCTTTTACTATTTCTTTTTTGTCTTTAGCATCTAGAACTTTTATTTCAGATGGTAGTATCATTTTTACTGATAGGTATTCAATTTGGTTAATATTTGTGTAATATATTTTTTCTATCAAGTGATTTGTTGTTACATTGCTTCCTATGTATACTAAAAGAATATTTGTTTTGTTTATTATTTCTTTTGGTATGTCGAATAGAAAATCTGATACTATTACATGAAATTCGGTTGGGTTTAAGTTTGTTAACTCTTCTTGTTTGTTGTAAGGTATTCCAAATTTTCTTATAAAGTCAAAATCCAGTGAAGTTAATTCTTTTTCTATATTTTTGATTTTGTTTTCTGAACTTTCTGAATAATCAAGGTGCAGTATTACAGTAGGTTTTTTCTTTGTTAGTGTACTTATCTCAAAGGTTAAGGGTATTGAAACTAAGAACATTACCGTTATTACAATTACGTATATTACTTCTCTTTTAAGTAAGAGTATTATTGATCCTATTACTAGGATTATTATAGATATTAACATCATGGATACTTATAATTTAACGATTAGTTACCGTTTTGCAACATATCTATTTTTTTCGTTAGTTTTGAGTTTTTTACTGTGTATAATTTGAAGTGGTATGTAAGTATTAATTAAAATTAATCTTGGGAGGGTTTGATATGAAAGAAAAGGAAGAAGTTAAAAAAGAGTTTGATTTTAACAAAGTCAAAGAGGAGATGAAATCTCATTTTGAAAGTAGTGTTAATGTATATAAAGATGAAATTAAGAAAATTAGAACTGGTAGGTCTACAACTCTTATACTTGAAGATATAAAAGCAGATTACTACAACAGTTTGACACCTATAAAACAATTAGCTACTCTTTCGGTAAAAGATGCTTCTACTGTTATAATATCTCCTTGGGATAAGGGTGCTATAAAAAGTATTGAAAAGGCTATTATTTCTTCGAATCTGGGGGTTGGGGTTATTGTTGATGGTAACAGTATAAGAGTTAATTTTCCTCCTCTCACTGAAGAAAGAAAAAAGGAGTTAATAAAGCTTTTACATGGTAAGTCTGAGGAGGCAAAAGTTGCTCTTAGAAATGTCAGGCATAAGTATCTGAAATTGGTTAAGGAGGCAAAAGAATCATTTCATGTAAGTGAGGATTTAGAAAAAAGGTATGAACAGGAGATTGATAAAATTTTTCATGAGTACGTTGAAAAAATTGATACATTAACAAAAGCTAAAGAGAAAGAAATTATGGAAGTTTAGTTATGAATTTCGATAAATTAATTAAGGAAGTGGATAGGGATAACTTACCTACCCATGTTGGTATAATAATGGATGGTAATGGTCGTTGGGCTAAGGCAAGGGGATTGCCAAGAATTGAAGGACATAAAGAAGGATTAAAGGCTCTAGAAAATATACTTGAGTTCAATAGATATTTAATGATTCCTTACCTTACGGTTTATGCTTTCTCTAAGGAAAATTGGTCAAGAGATAAGGAAGAAGTTGAATTTTTGATGTCTATGGCTGTTAAGGTTATAAATGATAAGCTAGAGGAGTTTAAGGAAAAGGGTGTTAGGTTTTTGCATTTAGGGGATAAACTTGGAATATCAGATGAGTTAGTTTCTATGATTGATAAACTAGAAAAGGAGACAAGTGAAGGAAAACTTTATACTCTTTGTGTTGCGTTTAATTACGGTGGTAGAGATGAAATTGTTTACGCTGTTAAAAGAATTTTGGATGATTTTGCGAGTGGTAAAATTAGTAGAGAAAGTATTAGTAATGATATTATTAGCAGTTATATTTATCATCCTGAGGTTCCTGATGTTGATCTTATAATAAGGACTAGTGGAGAGCAAAGAATAAGCAATTTTATGTTGTGGAGAGCTGCTTACTCTGAATTTTATTTTACAAGTGTACTTTGGCCGGATTTTAAACCTTATCACTTCATCGAAGCAATAAAAGATTATCAATCAAGAGAAAGAAGGTTTGGTAAAGTTGTTAAGAGGTAGAATATGGGTAGAAGACCTCTTAAGCCTAGAATACCAAAAAGATTTGTTATTGGTGTGGTTGGTAGAATGCTCTCAGGGAAAAATGAAGTTTGTAAAATTCTAGAAAAAAAAGGATTTAAGGTAATAGATGTTGATAAGGTAGGACATAGAGTGCTTGAAATAAGAAAAGATGAAATACTAAAAATGATAGATAAAAATATACTTGATGATCAAGGAAACATAGATAGAAAGAAGCTTGCTAACGTTGTTTTCTCTGATCCTATGAAATTGCAGTTGCTTAACAAATTGACCCATGGTACAATAAAAGAACTTGTTAGATTGTCCATAGAGAAAGATGGTTTTTACTGCCTGAATGCAGCTTTACTTTTTGAGATAGGTCTTAATGAATTCTGTAACATTGTAGTTTACGTTGAAGCAACCGATGAGGTTATATTAAGTAGAGCAAAACTTAGAGGATTTGATGAAGATGATGTCAAAAAAAGATTGAGTTTTCAGAAAAAACTTTCTGATGTAAAGGATTTAGTAAATATTGTTATATACAATAACTCTTCAATCGAGGATTTGGAAAAAGAAGTTGAAAGTAAAGTATTTTCTATTCTTAATCTATGAGTATAGAAGAAATAAAAAAGTTAATTAGTAGTTTTGATTTTGTGGTGGGAATTGATGAAGTAGGAAGAGGATCTATAGCAGGTCCGATGTTTGTTTGTTCGGTTGTTCTTCACAGAGATTCTTTTATTGACGGTGTTAAAGATTCTAAACTACTTTCCCCTTCAAAAAGACAGAAACTGTTACCCAAAATAGTAAACTCTGTAAGAGATATAGGTATTGGTGTTGTTTCTAACAAGGAAATTGATAAATTTGGCATGAGTATTTCACTTAGATTAGCAATTATTAGATCTCTGTGTAACTTAAAATTCTTACCTAGTTTATTGATAACTGATTACGTTAATATTAAAGATCCTAAATTCTCTAAATTTTTGGAAGTAGAAACTCTACCAAAAAAAGAAAAGTACTTAAACCTTTACAGTAAGATAGTAAAGTTTGATAAATGTAATTTTTTCAATGGAGATATTGGTTATCTGTCAATTAAAAAAGCTGATAGGTATATACAAGCCAATTCTATGGCATCAATTGTTGCTAAAGTTTTGAGAGATAGGTATATGGTCCATATCTCAAATAAATACCCTTGGTACGGGTTTAATAAAAATAAAGGATACGCTACTAAAGATCATATAGAAGCAATAAAAAATTATGGTTTATCTGATGTTCATAGAACTTCTTTTGTCATAAAAGATTTTCATAATACTTAACCAAGAAAATGATTTTTGGTTTATAGGGTTTTGGTTTAAATTGAAATGTTAAATTTTTGGATAAAATAATTTTTATATGTTTAAAGAAATTTTTTTGTTGATTTTTGTTGTTTTTCTGTTTTTTGTTGTTGGTATTTTAGTATCTTTAACTAACATTGATTATACAGTGTACGATTACTATGAAAAGGTAACTAAAAAAACAGGTAACGTTGGTAGTACTACTCTGAATAAAAAACTTGTTAAAGACGATAATTTTAAGAAAGGTATTCTTGTTGAGGTTTTTATGGAAGATGGTAGCAAGTTTGTTTACGTTGATGAAGGTACAACAAAACTGGAGGTTTTTGCTATATTAGGAGGTAAACTAAAAAATATCTTGACAATTAGTAATTTATTTAAAATAATTACTACTGAAGACAATAAAGTATATTTAACGAGGTGATTTTTATGGCTGAAAAAGATTTTGAAGAAATAGAAATAGAGCAAATTGATCTTGATGTCGATAAAAGCTACGATGTAACTATAGATATTAGTTCTATCGATACCAGTTTAGAGATTAGTGAGAAAGAAAAAATAGATACAGATTTTGATTTATCTTTAAATAATGTTGTAGCTCAAAGTGAAGTAAATGAAAGTGAAGTTTCTGGTGAAGGGATTGTAAGCTCTGAAATTGGTGAAGATGTTGAAAATATGATTTCAATTTCTGATAGAGAACTTGATGAGATTATAAGTGGAGCTAATTTGGAAGAAGAGGTAGGATCTTCTGAGTTGGAGAGTGTTTTTGAAGGTGAAAGCCAAGAAGAGTCTGGTAAAGATATTTTTGCTCAACTTGACGAGATAACTAGTCATGATATAGGTAGTTTTCAATCTGTTGGAGTTGAGGGTGTAGTTTCTGAGGATGTTTTTTCTTCTGCTTCTGAGGCAATATCGGTTGAGAAGGAGGTAGGGTTGGGGGTTAGTGAATCTGTTATTTCTAAGGGTATGGAGGTTGGGGAAAGTTTAGAATTGGAGGGTGGTGAAGAGGCAGCTGAAGTTGTTGTTATTTCTGCAGATGAGTATAACAAGATAGTTGAAGAGAGTAGTCAAGTTAGTATAGTTGATAAGCCAATAGAAGAGTTTCTACAGGTGAAAGAAGAAACTTATGAGGAGAAAGAGACTATTACTCCTGAAGAGGTAGGAATGAAAGAATCTCTGGTGGATGAGTTTGAGATTAAAGAATTTCAAGAAATATCTGAGGAAGTTGTTTTAGATGAAAAGTTACTAAAAGATAAGGAAGAAGTTTACGCTTCTGAAGAGATGGGTATGGAAGGAACTAAAGTATTGGAAGAGGAATTTTCTGAGGAAAGTTTAGCAGTTGGTGATTTAACTGGAGAGGAAATGGCTGAGGTTGGAAGCGAAACTTTGTTTTTGGAGGAAGAGAAAAAGTACGAAATGGTTGATGATATAACTTTGGAGTTAGAGACTTCTACAAGGGAAAGTTTTTCTATTATGCCTGATGAGGTTGGTATTGAAGAAATAATGATTGAACAAAAACCTTCTGAAAGTAGTGAAGAAATATTGGGTATAGGGTTTGGAGAAGAAGTTGATAAAGGAGTTAAAGAATTAGTAGAAGAGGAAACTTCTGAGATCGTTTCTGAAGGATTTGAAGAAAGGTTTTCGGTTTCTGAACCTGTTGAAGTTGGAGAGGTATCACTTTCTGAAATTGTAGCTGAGGAAGGTATTGAAACTGGAGTACTTGAGGAAGAGATAAGTTTCGAAGAAAAAACTACTAAAATTGAAAAAGCTATTGAAGGTTTGTCGGAAGAAGAAAAGGAAGATATAAGAAAAGTGTTGTTATACCTTGATAAACTTTTGGAGAATTTACCAGAAGATAAGATAAAGGAATTTGCTTCTTCTGAGTATTACGATATTTATGTTAAACTTTTTGACAAACTTAGTTTAAGATAGGGGTTTATTAATGGGACTATTGGATAAAGCAAGATCTTACAGAGAGAAACTTATTATTGAAAGTATTAAAGGTGTTGGTGATTTATTTACTAAAAAGCCTGTAACTATTGAAGATTTGAAAATCTTAAAAGATTATTACGAAAAAGCTTTATCTTCTTCAGTTTCTGCAACTAAATTTGGACTCCTTAACCTTATTATTAAAGTATCTGAAGATGTTAAATATTTTTCTTCTGTTGAAAGTATTGTTTCTTCTTTGTACACAGTTTTGTCGAGAGTTGGTTTTGATGTTGAAGGAATAGGGTATGTTAGAGATAAAGTTGATGTAATATACGGTTTCTTGTCTGAAGATGAATTACCAACATTTTTTAACGTTAACTATTACCTTACAACTAACGGTAAAACTTTCTTTAAAGTTAGTGGCGAGATGGGTACATTTTTGGTAGCAAAGTGTAGCAGTGAAATTAACTTTGATGAAGATACTGATATGGTTATTAAAAAGTGTATAGACATACTTTCTATAGCTTTGAGGTTAATACAATTTAAAGGGTTTGATATTGAGAAGTTCTGGGGATACAAAAATGCTTTCATGTTAGGACAAATATATTCTCTTGTCTCTAATAAAGACATTGATGATAAGGATAAATTAACAATGTTACTTTACTATATAAAGGAAGTTTTTGGACTTAATTTTGTTATAGTTTTTGAAAATAATAACGGTATTCTTAAACCTAAGATAGCTTTTAACTTTCCAATTGATATGATATCATCTTTTAAAATAGATAAAAACATACTTGATAAAAATATTAGTAGTCTTGAAGTTGTTGATCTTGACTTATCCAAGTTTTTTAGTTACGGTAGTAGCAATATCGTATTTCTAGAATACAAGGATGAAATTATATGTTTAGGTGCAAATTACGATCTTTCTATTATAATACCTATAATTTCAAAATATCTGTCTTAGGTTTGTAAATATTTATTTATGGTATTTCGTTCCAAAAATTATTGAAAATGCTCTGTATATTTGTTCTAGTAGCATTATTCTAAATATGTTGTGACCAAAAGTCATTTTTGAGAAAGATATTGTAATGTTTGCGTTGCTTTTCAATTCTTCCGATATGCCCTGATGACCTCCTATTACAAATGCTACGTTTTTCCCAAAATCTAGATTGGTTTTTATTACATTTGCAAACTCTTCTGATGTTAAAGTTTCACCTTCTTTGTCAAGAAGAATAAAAAATTCATCTTTTATATGTCTTAATATTAATTTTCCCTCTTCTTCTAAGTTTTTAGGAAAATTCTTGTTTGATTCAGGAATTTCCAAAATTTCTATTTTGGAAAACTTTGAAATCATTTTCTCAAACCTTTTACTAGTTTGATATAGTTCTTTGTAGTGTAATTTACCTACACATATTATTTTTACCTTTATCATAGTGTTATTTTACCAATTTTTTTTATCTCTTCATAGTT
>CALFVP010000164.1 GCA_937928175.1 uncultured bacterium
CTCGTAATGATGGTATTTACTATAATTCAATGGAAATTAGGGCAAGAATCTACCACTTCATCGTGGTAATTGTATTAAGGAGGTTTTTATGCCAACAAGAGAAACATTTTATGGACAAAGTTTAGTTGAAGAAAGAAAAAGAAAAGAAAGGATAAGAAGTTTTATTGCTTACATAATACTTTCAATAGGTGCTTTAACAATGGTTATACCATTCTTATGGACAATATCAACCGCTCTTAAAGATCCAGAAGATATATACGATAAAAAATTCATACCACAGAGAGTTGGATACGTTTACGTAGATGAAAAAGGTAACTTCGTTCCTGGTGGGTATAGAGAAGGATATAAACAAGTTAGAGCATGGTGGGCAAACTTCGTTAAAGCATGGATATCCGTACCATTTGATAAGTACTACAGAAACAGCTTAATAGTTGCTACTATAACTACTTTTGGTCAACTAGTAACATGCACACTAGCAGCTTACGCCTTTGCTAGATTAAGATGGTTTGGTAGAGATACAGTATTCTTACTTTACCTAGGAACGTTAATGATACCATTCACTGTTACAATGATACCGGTATACATACTCTTTAAAACTTTAGGATTAGTTAATACTCTTCCAGCAGTAATATTGCCAGCTTTATTTTCAGCTTTTGGTACATTCCTCCTAAGACAATTCTTTGTATCAATACCTTACGACTTAGAAGAAGCAGCATTTATAGATGGTGCAAATAGATTGCAAATTCTATGGCATGTAATATTACCTCTCTCTAAAGGTGCATTGGCTACCTTAGGAACTTTTACTTTCCTATTCCAATGGAACGACTTTCTATGGCCTTTGGTTGTACTTAACTCTGAAGAAATGAAAACCATACCTGTCGGACTTACTGCATTCCAAACTTCTTACGGATCACAATGGGAGCTTGTCATGGCTGCTTCGTTAATAGCATTACTACCGGTCATAATAATATACATCTTTAACCAAAGATTCTTCACCGAAAGTATAATGCTATCAGGATTTGGTGGAAGATAAAATGAACGAAATAGGACTTATACTAAGGTTGTTAAACGAAACTTTAATTCAAACTGCAATACTCTCATTACCATTTCTAATAACTTCACTGTTGGTGGGATTGATTATAAGTATTTTCCAAGCAACAACATCTATACAAGAACAAACTCTAACATTCGTACCAAAATTCATAGCAATAGGACTACTATTGTTTATTCTAGGCCCCATACTAATAAGGATATTCACAGATTTTACATTAAGATTATTTGATCTAATGGTAACAGGAATAAAATGAAAGAAAATACTAAAAACTTCAGTTATAACCTTGCTTATTCCGAAAATAGAAACGTTAGAATATTGAAATTAGAGTCAGTATTTATTTATATTTTTGTAACCAGAGTAATTTATATATTAGGAGGTATAGTATGGAAGTTTCTAGAAGAGAAGCAGGCGATGTTGTCATTTTCGATGTGAACGGTGAAATTGATCTTTACAATGCTCCTCAAATAAAAGAGCTTGTTAGGCAAGAGATTGAAAAAGGTAAAGTTAACATTGTTGTAAACTTAGATAAGGTAAGTTATATAGACTCTTCAGGTATAGGTGTTCTAATCTCAAGTCTATCCAATCTAAAAAAAGTAGGTGGGGGACTAAAACTAGCAAACGTTTACGCCTCCGTAAGAAAAGTCTTTGAACTTACAAAATTAACTGGGTTTTTTGACATATACGATTCAGTAGAAAACGCAGTAAATTCATTCAATCAATAGTATAAAAAATAATTTTACCTAAACAAATTTATTTCGAAAATTCTCTTTATGAGATTAATATTTATTCTCCTTTTGCTTTTTACTTTTGTTTTGCCGTTATCTTGTGCTAAAAAACAAGATGAAATATCTAAAGTCATCTCGGAAGTAGAGAAAAAAGAAACTGAACTTAAAGAAGTTGGTATTCCCAGTTTCTTACTCGAAGAACAAAAAACAGAAGAACAAAAAACAACAGAAACAAATACAAATTTTCTAATTACAGAAAAACCAAAAGAGATAACTTCTACCATATCCCCATCTGAAAAAACCGATATTACAGTCTTTGAAGAAACACAAAAAGAGTATAAACCTATAGTAGAAAATTACATTCCTCAAAAAATACAAACTAAAACCCCAGAACCTAAAAAACAAATCAAACCTTATAAACTAGAAAAAACTTACAGAACAAATTCCTTAAAGGATTTTAAAATTTACTTTTCCTATAAAAACGGTAAAAACTATATTGATAAAAAAAATCTAGGTAAAATAACAACCGTTGTATACGTAGATAAAAACATCTGGTACATCGATTACAACGTATACGCTATTCCTTCGAAATTTTTCCCCAAATACAGGTCCTACCTAAACGAAAAATACTTAATAGGAATTGGACGAAACATAAGCGTAGTTGACAGTAGAAGTCAACTTACAGTTTACTGGAGTGGTGTTAACCTCAACAAAAAATTCCTTACCAATGGTAAATACCATATAGTTGTAAATATAACTTTGAAAAATCCCGAGAAAAAACCTTTATCAAAAGTAGAAAAAGTATTAGGTAAAAACTCTCCTTTGGAAGTTATACTAGCAAATTAATTACTTTCTTTTACATTCACAATCACCATTACAACAATTTTCCTTAGATATACTAAACCCTTCACCAAAAACTTCATCTTTAACGTAATCAATCGTAACATCCTTAGCCTCTTCATAACTCATAGGATCAACTATCAACTTTACTCCATTGCTCTCAAAAACAAGATCATCATTACTTTTTTCATCATCCACATATAACCCATACCTTTGTCCAGAACAACTACATCCACCACTAACAACAACAAACCTTATAAAACTCTGATCTTTACCACTATCTTTTAGTATTCTTTTTATTACCTCAGCTGCTTTTTCCGTTAACTTCATCAAAATACCTCCTAAAGTTACAATAATTTTAATAATATTATTATCTAAAATCAATTTTACACCCCTAAAAACATGTAAAAAATTTTACAATATGGAAAATAAAAAAACTCTTAGATTAAAATTGTAATTTATACTATGACTGTATTTATTGCAGGTGGAACAGGTTTTATAGGAAGAAACATATTAGAAAAATTGGTCACAAAAAACGTAAAGGTAATTCTGTTAGTAAGAAACAAAAAAAAATTTGAGAAATTCCTCAATAATTTTCCACATAAAAACTACGTTAAGAACATAGAAACAATAAACGGAGATGTAAATATTCCTGAAAGCTACTCCAGTTACCTCAAAAACGTTGATACAGTTATTAACCTCATAGGAATAATTAGAGAATATCCCCAGAAAGGGGTAAATTTTTGGAAATACAATTACTTATCAACGAAAACTTTAGTTGATATTTCATTAGAAAATAACGTTGACAGATTCATACAAATGAGTGCATTAGGAGCATCCGCAAATACTAATTCTCAATACTTTCTTACAAAATACAGAGCCGAAAGGTATGTAATAGAATCATTCAATAAATGGATAGTACTAAGACCTTCCATAGTTATAGGACCAGACGGAGAATTTACCAAGATGATATACAGAATGATAAAAATGGGAATAGTGCCAATAGTTGGCGATGGAAACTATGTAATAAGACCAATTTCAATCACTACACTATCAAACTTTATATCGTACTTAGTAACCGATACAAAAATAGAAAGAAAAGAATTCGATTTAGTAGGACCCAAAGAATACACGTACAACGAATTCATAGATTCATTTGCCAAAACGTTAGGCAAAAAAAATTACTTAAAAATTCACATACCAGTACCACTACTAAAATTCTTTGCTACAATGCTGGATAGATTTAAGTTTTTCCCTATTACCAGAGAACAAATAAATTTACTTCTTAAAGGAAGTTCAATAGATTACGATATACTCGAGAAAACACCTATAAAGAATATACCAATTGAAGAAGAAATAAAAAAGTTAAGGTAGAAATTATGATAGAAAAGATAATAGTTGCAATTGATGTTATAGAAATCTCTGAGTTTATAGAAGCCTTTGAAAAAACAAAAAACACATTCAAATGGTACAAAATACATTCAATATTTCTAAGAGAACACAAAAAAATAGTTAACATTCTAAGAGAAAATAACAAAAAAATATTTCTAGATCTAAAATTTTTTGATATTCCAGCTACCGTTGAAAAACATATAAAATCAATATCTAAATTCTCAGACATGTTTACAGTTCACCTTTTATCTGGTAAGAGCTGTTTAAAGAGAGTATACGAGACATCCCAAGAAGTCGGAATAACCCCTGTGGGAGTATCCGTGCTTACAAGTTTTTCAGATCAGGATCTCAGAGAAATAGGAATAAATCAAAACACAAAAGAAGAAGTTATAAAACTTGTAGAACTAGGAATAAACAGTGGTATATCCTATTTTGTTTGTTCACACATGGAAATATC
>CALFVP010000165.1 GCA_937928175.1 uncultured bacterium
TAAATTCTATTTCTATTTCGCTACCTTCAGAGTTTACATAATACTTTTTCTTTCTAAAATCTAGGTATCTAACTTTAACACTTCTTATTTTGCTATTTCCTTTGAGTATATTGGCATAAGTATTACATAAATTTACTTTCTCTTCTAAACTAATTGAAAATGGATCTATTTTGTATTTAGTTTTTATGCTGTTTATAACTGGATTGTATCTAGTAATATCAATTTTATTTTTTAGTCCTAGAACGTTTGCTGAAGATTGAGAGGTTTTTAGTATGTCTTTAAGTTTACCTGGGGAGTTAAAAGAAGAGAAAGCCAATCCACCGTTGTTAAGAACTCTAACAGCACCACCAGAAAAAGAGTTTAAAGAAGCTTCCTCAACCCCAGATTCTGAAATGATTATTCTCGTGCCTTCGTAAGTTTCAAACCTAACATCACAAAAATCGCTTTTTACGTTGTTTATTTCTTGTTTAAGAAAATCTATCATAACTATCCTCAAGAAATATAATAATACCAGAAACATATTATTAAAAACAAAAGAAATAAAAATCAATTTATTACCAATACCGTACTATTACGTAAGTTAGACGTTTTAGGTCATTTCTTTTTAAATTGATAATTTTCCTTGTGTAAGGTATAATATTAGGTATGAAGGTAGGGTGTGGTGAGTTTGATCTTAGTACCTTCCTTGTCGATACAGATTTACCATCGAAGGAATTTTTAGAACATGTTAATAAATGCGAAGAGTGTAAAACATATTTTACCGAAATAAAGGTGGCAAATAGTAAAATGGAATTGTCTGAGTTTAAACCTATTAGTAACGAAATAAAGTATGGTAGAATATTACTTAAACTGAAGGAAGGATTATTGGAAATAGTAGATGCTTTGAGTGGTGTAAGGTATGGTGCTAAATTAGCGTTTAGAGGTGATGAAATATATCAAACTAGAAAAGAGGTTATATACGAATCAAAGAATATGAAAGTTTTTGTAGATTCTTATGATGCTAATGAACTTGTTTTGAGTGTAAGAGTAAACGATTATGGGGAAATAACTATACTAGATTCGAGAAATAGCGTGATAAGATCTACTAAAGGGAAAAGTGGTGTTGATTTAAGGATTAAATCTGGAAATTATGTAATAAGACACGGTATGGAAGAGATAATGTTACAAGTTGAAAAGGAGGGGTAGTATGTTTCTACCTACACCTAGAAAATGGAGACCACAAAATTTTAATGAAGTTGTTGGGCAGAATGATGTAGTAAAGGCTTTGAAATCTTCAATAGAACTTAGAAAAATAGGACAAGCTTACCTTTTTTCTGGACCTAGAGGAGTTGGAAAAACAACAATATCAAGGATACTTGCAAAGTCACTTAATTGTGTACACGGTCCTACTGTTAATCCTTGTGATAAGTGCGAAAATTGTTTGGAAATAAAGGAAGGAACATCTGTTGATGTTATTGAAATAGATGGAGCATCGAATAGAAAAATAGATGATGTTAGAAACATAAGGGAAGCTGTAAAGTTTGCCCCAGTTAAATCAAGGTATAAGATTTACATAATAGACGAAGTACACATGTTGACTGATGAAGCGTTTAACGCTTTGCTCAAAACATTGGAAGAACCACCAAAACACGTTGTTTTTATATTTGCAACAACTGAACCTTACAAAGTAAAACAAACAATAAGATCAAGATGCCAGCATTTTCCATTGAAACCACTATCAGTTGAGGATATATTTAAGCAGCTTAAAAAAATATCTGAACACGAAGGATATAAGTTAAGTGATAATATCCTGGTAAAAATAGCAAAAGCAGGTAATGGATCAATGAGAGATGCTGAAAGTATATTCGATACTATAGTTTCTTATATTGGTGATGATGTTTTTGATGAAGAAAAGGTCAAAAATGTAAACGAGGAAGAAATATCTAAAGTATTAGGTGTTATAGATGTAACGTATATTGAAAACTTTCTTTTTTACCTATCGAACAAAGATGTTGCACAGTTGGTAAAAATGGTAAACAATCTAAGCTCTAAGGGATTTGATTTAAAAAAATTTGTTGAAGAGTTAATAATCACGTTTAGAAACCTTCTTATGATGAAAGAATTTGGAATAGATAAAAGCATAATTAAGGCTTTAGATAGTGAGATTAATGTACTCAAGAATTTTACAGGTAAATTTTCAAAGGAAGATTTAATATTTGTACAAAACGTTTTAATAAAAGCATACTCAGAAATGAGAACTTCAATAAATGAACTCTTTCATTTAGAAAACGCATTGTTTAAAATAGTTGATCCAGACAATGTAATAACGTTATCAAAGCTTTTAGAAGAAGTTAAAAAGTTAAGAGAAAGTTTGAAATTTGGTAGTAATGATAAACAAGGTAGCTCTCAAAATCAACAAAAGCAAGAAAGTAGTTTAGTTAAAATAGATCCAGTAGATAGTTTAATTGAAGAGTTGGAAAGAACTACTTTACCACCAGAAGAAATGGTAAAACAAATAATAGCAGAAAATTCAATTCCTGGAATTGAGAAAAAAGTAAAAGTGCAATTTTTACAGAATTCCGTAAAGCTTGTAATGGATAAATCTGTAAAAGAGATGATTCAAAAGGAATTGGATAAGATATTAAGTAAAATAAAATCATCTTTAAACGTTCAAAAAGTTGAAATATTCGAGGATGTTAGAGTATCGGAGGTACCACAATCAAAACAACCAAAACAGAAAGTCAGTGAAGAACTAACAACGGAAGAGAAAATAGTAAGCTTGTTTAATGCTGAAGAAATAAAAACGTTTCCAAAGTAGTTATTAATTCTACGTACTTTTAGAATTGCTTTTTGATATTGAAAAAAATTTTAGTTTATAGATAAAATTCATTTCTTTGGTGGGAATTAAATTTTTATGTGTATAAGGAAGTACGATGAAGTAGATATTCTGGAGATAGGTGAGGAAGGGTTATGTAAGGGTGTAACGGAAGATTCAAAAGAAGTTTTTACGAGGTATGCTATACCTGGTGAAAGAGTTAAGGTTAAAATATTTGGTATTTCTCCTTTGTATGGTGAGATAGTAGAGATAGTAAATCCTTCTTTACTTAGAGTTAAACCTGAATGCAAGTTTTTTGGTGAGTGTGGTGGATGTGATTTGCAGATGTTGTCTTACGATGAACAACTAAAGTTTAAAAAAGATCTAATACTTAAAGAATTTTTAACAATTCCTAATTTCGATGTTTCTTTGGTAGAAGATGTTATACCATCTCCAAAACAGTACTATTATAGAAATAGTGTTATGTTTAGAGTAAACCCTAAAAGTAAAAAAATAGGTTTTCTAAAACGTGATACAAATATAGTAGTGGATATAGATGAATGTAAAATAGCATCTGAAGGAATAAATTACGCTCTTAGGAAAGTAAGATCACAAGCTAACTTTCCAAAACATGTATTTAAAGTAAGAACAACTTCCGATGGAGATATTACCGTAAACTTTATAGAAACTGAAGATTTTGAAGATAAGATGGTAATAGAAACTGTAAATGTTGATGGTATTCAGTATAGATTTAGAATATCAAAAGAAAGTTTTTTCCAAGTTAATACCTATGTTATACCAATTTGGTTAAAAAAGATAAGAGATTTAGTAAAGGGGTATAATTTTAATTTATGTTTGGATCTTTACTGTGGGGGTGGTATAATATCTTTGTTTTTGAGTGATTTGTTTGAGAGTATTATTGGAGTTGAGATAAGTGAAAGTTCGGTGGAAGATGGGTATTATAATATCCAGATGAATGGTATTAAG
>CALFVP010000166.1 GCA_937928175.1 uncultured bacterium
CTAAGAAAAAAACATCTAAGAAAGAAGTTGCTACTTCTGGAGTTATTAAAGCTGGGGTTATAAAATTTACTTTTAACGCTAATGAGTATGGTGGAGCTTCTTCTGTTAACTTAGTTGGTTCGTTTAATGGTTGGAATCCTACTGATCCAAATTATGCTATGGAAGATCCAGATGGTGATGGTATTTTTGAGATAGAAGTTGAGTGGGATGCTGGTAAGTACCTTTACAAATATTATATTGATGGTAATTGGCCAAAGGATATGAGTGAGTTAGAGCAGTATATTTCTCCAAAACCATCTGAGTATGTTGATGATGGATTTGGTGGTAAAAATGCTGTTTTAGCTGTTCAGTAATTTTGGGGGAGTGGGGTGAGAAAGCCTCTATAGCCTTTTTTAAGGCTCTTCTCCCCCTACTTTGCTCTATTTAGTATTTTGTTTGATAGTTTTTGTGTATTTTTTATAGAATAGTTTCTGTAAAAAATTTTTTGTAAAGGAGGTTTATATGTTAGATCAATTTCCTAAAGGTCCTAATGTGTTTGATCCTAATATACCAAGTGCAGTTGGTAGCCACGAAAGTTTGGTTCAAGAAGGTAGATCAAAGGAAGCGGAAGATAAAAAGTTTGTTAACGATTTAACAAATGAGCTTATGAATAGAATTATTACAAAATTACCATCTGATGTTACTGATAAGCTTGATATAATGGGTAGCATTAGAGATAAGATCTACAATTACATTAATATTACTTACCAAAATATGATGAATAGGTACATAAAAACAGTTGAGGATGAATTCCTTAAGAAAGTTAGAACTTTTGTAGACAGGGAAGAAAACAGACAAATGGCAAGGTATACCCCTAGAGAAATCGTTGAACTTCTTGATAAGATCGCAGGTCCTGATAAGTTTCATACCGGTGAAGTTGAAAAATCTATTGTTAATATGTATGGTCATTTGCATGGACATATACAAAGAGAAATTACAGAAATTGAAGAAAGGACAAATGCTTTACTAAGACAAAAAACAGATATTGGTGCTCTTGTTAGAGGACAAAATGCTTACGCTATAATGAAAGGTACTTTTAGAGATAATCCTTACAATCCTGTTCATGTTTACGATGTCAAACTTTCTATAAACATTCTTGAAAATGAACTTATAAGTCCTATTTACCATTATCAAGTTCCTCTATCTTTGATAATAAAGGAAGCAATACAGCATAGAATTATTGAACTTATCGATAAAGAAATAGATAGAATTAATGAAAGCTTGATTGATCAAGGTAAAGCTGAACTTGATAAAACTGAAATAATCTTTGAAAAAATAAGACAGATTGAGAACTTTACAAGTGATGATAAGGATGATGAAAATTCTACAAGGTATACCATACTTGCTAAGAAGTTTATCGATAAGATTGAAGGACTTAGAGCTGAAATTCCACCTGATGAATATGATCCTTTAAACATAAGAGAAACTATAAAGAAAATATTTGATATTGAAAACGTTAGAAATAGAGGTTATAACTCCGCTGTTAATATATTAACTTCTATACTAGACACGGGTAAACTTGGTTATCAATACATTAATAACTTCAAAAATGCTAGAGTTTGTATTATTAGGGAATATGAAGAAACAGATCCTGAAAAGCTTCCGCAAGAAAGTTATAAAATCAAAATAGCGTATTACGATCAAAATCAACTTATTAAGTTAAGGGAAGAGTACGATAGACATTTTGAAGCTTTTGAAAGAGAGGTTAAGAGACTTTGGCAGCTTACTTATCAATACTATCTAAAGAATAAAAGAAAGTATAACGTAAAAGATTTTGATGATTTGGTTTTGAAGTACATGCCAAGAGATTGGGCTAAAGAGTACTTTGAAGCTAATAAGGATGATGGAGGAGATGAGATTAAGTGGCAAGAACTTGGGTTTATGAATCCAGAAGATACCGTTGTTGAAGAAAGTAACCCTCATTACATACCAGAAACTGATAATTTGTTTAGAAGAATAAGATTCTTAAAGGAAATACTTCAGAAAATGCATGGAAATGAAAAACCAATTGAAAGAGTTATCCTAGAAGAGAGAATTGATTTTATAATGAAAAGGTTTGGAGAGTTTGCTTACGCTTTAAATCCTCACCATATCCAGCCAGGACTTGTGTTAGAATTAGATGTAACTACCATTAAGAGAAAACAATTCATTCTTAAACAGATGGCAGAGGTTATTAATGAATTTTTATTCCAGCTTTCAAAAGGATTTACAGATATTGCATTTGCTCAGTATACAAGAAGGAGATCTACCGTTAGAACTGATATTGATCAATCATTTGCTCAAACTGAAGAGAAAGAAAGTGTTTCTGAAATAGCTTACAAGAAAACTTCTGAAACTAAACAAGAAGAACCTAAAGTAAAAGGTAAGGCTGATGTTTCTCCTAAGAAAGCTGTTGAAAAACTAGAAGAACTATAAAATTAAAGGGGGTATCCCCTTATAAAACTTTACTTTATTTTTTCTTGAAGAATAGAAACATGTCTAAATTTGAGGTTGTTCATACTATTTTTGATGGTCTTATTATAATACAGCCTAAAGTGTTTAGAGATGAAAGAGGATTTTTTCTTGAAGTTTGGAATGAGAAAGATTTTTCTGAAATTGGTTTGGATATTAAGTTTGTCCAAGACAACCATTCCAGATCTTTTAGAGGAGTTTTGCGTGGTTTACATTTCCAATATCCTTATCCTCAGGGTAAACTTGTTAGGGTTGTTAGAGGTAAAATATTCGATGTTGCTGTTGATTTAAGAAAAAATTCTAAAACTTTTGGTAAGTGGTTTGGGATCTACCTTTCTGATGAAGATTTAAAAATGTTTTATATACCTAGTGGTTTTGCTCACGGTTTTTTAGTTTTATCAGATGTTGCAGATGTTTTGTATAAAACTACAGAGTTTTATTATCAAGAGTACGATAGAGGTATTATATGGAATGATGATACAATAAACGTAACTTGGCCAATCGAAGAATCTGGTGTTTCTCACCCTATTGTTTCGAAAAAAGATGCTAATTTACCTAAGTTTAAAGATGTAATAACTGAAATTTCGTTTTAAGTTAAATGGAAAGATAATTTTATTTTTCATTATCATTTATTTGTGAGTAGGTTGCTTTTGATTGTTCTTGTTTTGGTATTGTTTTGTGGATGTTATTACGATGTTGAACCACCTATTATAAGCGTTGAAGTTAAAATGAAAACAAATAATATACTTTTGATAGCAGAAGAATTTAAGTATATAGGTACCGATTCTAGTGGTAACAAAAAGTTATGGGAACTTATTGCCAAAAAATCAATCGTGTACAAAGATAGTAAAGTTGATCTCGAAGGAATAGAAGTAAAGTTTTTTAAAAAAGGTGTTCCTGTTTCTTTCTT
>CALFVP010000167.1 GCA_937928175.1 uncultured bacterium
AAAAAAACAGGTTAACAATAAAACCTAAAGAATCATTTAAATTAAACTTCTCTGTTGAAGATCTAATAAAGTTCCTAGGATACACTCCAGATGAAGGTAAAAAATACCTCAAAGCAGTCCTAGACTCAGATAAAAATATAACAATATCTGAAGATGGAAAAATCATAGTAAACGACACAGAAAAACTGCTAAAAGACCTAACTTTCTATAAAAAGAAACTCTTAATGGAACTGAAAATACAAATAAGTAGACAGCAAAAGTAAAATAAATAATGTTTTCAACCAAAAAACTATGACATATAAAAGTAAATTTAAAGATAATTTGTCAATCTTTGATACAGACAAATTCGAAAAAGATAAAAAATTAAATTTGATTGAAAAATTATTGGACAAATACGTAATTAAGGATATGGATGATTGGAAGGACGTAAATGCAGATTTGATTATTACAGATCCACCTTTTGGGATTGATTTTAGTGGTAAGAACGGAAATTATAATAGAAACGTAAGAAACGTTGTTGATGGATATGTAGAGTGGAAAGTTTCTGAGTACGATAGAAAGGTAGAACGATTACTAGAAGTAATTGAAAGGAATTTAAAAAAGAATGGACAAGCCTTGATATTTTCTGGTTGGAATAACAGTAACATTGTTCACAATAAGATCTTACAGTTTGAAAGACTTAAACTGAGAGGAAAGATGTATTGGATTTATAATTTTGCACCGGCGTGTAAAAGAAAAACATCCCATAATGTTTATGAAATTTACTGGGTAACAAAAGGAGATAGATGGATATTTAATAATCGGTGTTCTACTCATCACTGTAGAGAAGGCGAGCCAAATTTATCAACATTTATTTTTAAAAGAGATTACAAAATTAATATGCCTAAATATCCAACAAGGCTCCCTTTCAAACTACTCCAATCTCTAATAGAACACTTTTCCAATGAAGGTGATCTCATATTTGATCCTTTATGTGGTAGTGGAATGGTTGGAATAGTTTCTTACATGCTAAATAGAGACTTTATCATAGGTGATTTAAACTCGAATGGTAAGACAGTATTTGAACATCTTCTCCATCACTATTTAAGCAAGTACAGTTTTGGTTAGATAAAGAAAAAATATGAAAAATAAAAATTTTTTTGATTTGGCAAAAGAAATATCCTCTAGACTTATGAAAATCCCAATACATTGGAATGGAAAAAAATCAATTCTAGAAATGAAAAATTCCAATTTTCCTCAATGGAAACAAATGGAATGGATTGGTTTTTACTTTCAATTTTTATGCGAGAGATTTTTAAAGGATACCATGAAAATGCCGGGTCCAAGGTATGGAAATGTTACATTTGATGGATTTAAAAAAATACCTTGGGACTTCAAAGCACATGCAATAAACACAACTACCCATCAGATCATTTTAAATGATAGTGAGGCAACTGCAAATGCTATTAGAGATTACGGTTGTATTGGATTAATACTTGCTTTGGGAGAAGCAAAATATAACGATGAACAGCGAAACTTCCAGAGATGGCATGAAAAACTTAAAGGTGGTAAGTCAGAATATGAATTGGAAAGAATAAAGAGAGGCGCTTGGTCTAGATTGAGAAAAGTTGAATTTCACTTAAAACAGATCTCATTTATTAAAATTGACGATAAAGTCCTTATAAAATGTGGTTCTTTTCAAAGAGATTTTAGAAACTCCAATGGAAAACCAAGACGTGAAAAAGTTTTATTAAATTTAGAAAAACTGGACGAAGAAATAATATACTTTTTAGATTTTAGTACTTAAACATACTAAGTTTAAGAAAGGGGGTTATACTAAAAAAAGGGGGGTTACACCCCCCTTAAAATGTTTTACTGTTTTCTGTAAATCAAAACTCCATACTCTGGTATCTTAATGTTAGCATTACCACCTGAATAGTTTACAGGATTCGTCAAATAGGAATCAGCCCAAGAATCTCCGTAAGCTCCACTTGGATGTGCAAATATTAAATTCCAGGTACCAGTGCTCGGGAATGGTATTCCATAACTTGAATAATTTTTCTTATCGTAATTTATTATGACGTAAATATCTCCACTACCTGTACCATAACCTCTCGTAAAGCTAATAACTTTAGCGGTGTTATTAACGTGATTAACGGTTATCAAGTTACCCCTAACAGGAGCATTATTCTTTCTTATAAAGTTAAGATCTCTTACTGCCCTCATAGTATTAGTTGCTCTAACTCTAGATAGGTTTGCCCAAGTTATAGGTTTAGCATCTGTAAACCACTTCTGGTTACCAGACCAATATCCTTCAAGAAACTCTTCGCCGTAGAATAGCATTGGAGTACCTCTTGACATAACTGCTGTAGCAATAGCAGTTATCATTTGTCCTTGAGCATCATACTCACTATTACCCCAGGATCTAGCAGCAAGATCTGCTGAAGGTCTTTGCTTACCATTAGCAGCTTCATCATGCGATACATGATACTGTATAGCAAATAACCCAATTGGACTTTGATTATTAAGTCCATTATCAAGATAGCTAGCAACTATATAGCTTGCTATACTATTAATATTAACTGCACCTGGACCACTTATGAAAAGTTTCTTAAGCTCATGCGAAAGGTTAACATTCCACTGTGAATCAAAACCTGCTCCACCAGCACTAACTTTTCTAGTCACCCAAGCATCGTTAGGTAAATGCTCAGCAATCAGTAGAACTCTTGAATCTATGCTCCTAAGCCTAGAAGTAACGTATTGCAAAAATCCCCAATCATTTATGTAAGCAGTAGCATCAAACCTAAATCCATCAACTCTGAAGTATTCCATAAAGTACCTAGCACTATCAACCAAAAACCTACTAACCATCGGGTTAGAATAGTTAAACCTTGGTCCCCATGGTGTTGAACCAGAATACCAATAAGTCTGAGGATTATTCCAATCAGAAGCAGGATCAAACATAGCTATAGGATCATCACTTGTACCTTGATGATTGAATACTAAATCCAATATAACAGCTAATCCTCTCTTGTGAGCTTCGTTAACAAAACTCTTCAAACTAATTATGTTGGTTAAAGCAGCTGTAGAGCCACCACCTGCATAAGAAGTTTCAGGTGCATAGTGAAATACGTAGTTGTACCCCCAAGAAATATCTCCGGCAAACTCCTGTATCGGCAAAGGTTCAATTGCCGTCATTCCAAGGTTAGTAATGTAATTAAACCTATTTATAGCAGTGTTAAATGTACCCCATCCATTGTAATCAGAACCATTTGTAAAGAATGTCCTTATGTGAATTTGATAAATATTGTAGTAATCATGAGAAGGTCTTGTCCAACTGTTCCAGCTAAAAGATTGTGATAATATAACAGAGTTACCAGTAGAATGCTTTTGTTTTCTAGCTGCGGGATCTGGTACCCAAACAAGAGTACCATCATGTCTCTCAACAACAAACTTATACTCCTGACCAGGTGAAGTATTGTTAACCGAAACCCACCACATAGACCTATCAAGCGTCAACCTCATTGGAATACTAGTTGCGTTCCAAGAATTAAAAGTACCAGCAACATAAACTTTTCTAGCGTTAGGTGCATAGAAACAGAAATACGTTGTATAGTAACTACCACCCTGGTAATGAGAACCAAAGTAGTTAGTTACTGTAGAAGAAGAAGGATTAGCATACAAAGAAGTCTCACTAGGTAACCACCAAGTATAACTTTCCCACCAATTTACTGGCGAATGTACGTAAATATGTGCAACGTTAGAATAAGCATAGTTCGAAGGAAGTTTAACAATCCTATCGTAACCACTCTTTATAGGTTCTTGCCTTGTCCAACTCGTATCACTCCTAAGCTTTAAACCAATCCTATTAGTTAAATTTGATATACCACTTATCTTAAAAACATACCATCTCTGGTAATTAGACAACTTTGTAACGTAACCACTAGTACTTGTCCCTGGAAACCAATAGTAAAGTTGTATAGACGACCAACTTGCTAGATTACTGTTTGTGTAAACGTACACAAACAAATCGGCAGCACTACCCACACTAACCCATAGGAATAGTACTGCCACTCCCACCAATATCACCTTCAAAAATCTGCTCATACACAAACCTCCTATTAAGTAATAAAGCAAAAAAAATACCAAAATAACAAATAACGACAAAAAACCTTCAAGTAAGTAAAATTAAACGATAAAAACCAAAATGTATTGGTAAAAAAAATTTGCACAAATTTGAACAAATTTTTGCACTAATAGTTCAACATAGGTGCAACTATCCTGTCTTGTCCAAATCTACAAAACTTTCTATAGGCAGTAGACTTTCAAAGTCTTCTAGTGATCCTCCATCGTAAAGGCATGAAAGTATTTTTTTACCTATTTTATCTAGTTCTGGATCTTTATAAAAAACCTGAGTTTGTTTTACAAAGAAATTGCTTAACTGTCTGTATCCTTCATCAAATCCATCTTCGCCAACTTGAGGTTGGTGTTCAACTCTCAAGAAACCTATATCTACCTCTTGTCCTTCGAACAAAAACTCTTTAAGGGAATATCCAAAAAGTACTCCTCTTGACTTTACTAACTCTTCTTTAGAGAACCTAACCCCACCTCTTCTTGCTAGGTATTCTCTTGTAATCCACTCAGCGAAAAATCCAACTTTCCAAGCGCCTATGTACTGGTTAGGTGTTATTATGTACTTAACTTTTGGGGTGCTAATTATTTGCTTTAGAAGTAAATTAGCATGGACAACTTGTCTTCCGGTAGCAAAGGGCCAGTATGATCCAACTCCTTCAGCTTCTATACTTTTTCCTTGTTGAACTATACTTGGGTTAGCATGTCCTCTAGGAGCAACAAGACGCCATATCCAAGCTATTGCCGGTGGAATTACGTGAAAAACCCCTATTATACCATAAGTAGGGTTTTCCTTAGTACACGGAGGTGTCCTTATACCAAAGCTTCTTATATGTACATAAGTAGGTCTTGTTAATATATCTTTTATCAAATTCCTATCTATGACAAATCTCGGATTTGGGCAAGGCTTACCAGGTTCATCTTCAATATGTTCCCAGAGTAACGCTGTAGAATAAGGTTTTGCATCTATGTTAAGAAAAAGTAAAGGACGAGAAGGATAAATGGAAAGCTTCTCTATTCCTGGATCAGTACCATACCTTTTTATATGATCTACCCTTATAAACCAACCATTCTCACCATCAACAACAACTAATCCCCCATCATTGTTCTGCACCTTTGGATGACACATAGTCATATCATCTGATATTGGTTTTAATCTACACGAAATTGGTAGCGATAATTTTATTCTCTCACCTGTAATTATATTTTGTGCAAAAGGTATCATTCCATCTTCATCTCTATGAATGTTTTCATTCATTTCGCTTTTACCGCTACCACTCGCCCCCTCATGTAAAAAACAAACTCTATTACCGTAAGGAGTTAAAACTAAAACACTTGAAGCATGTAAAGTAACCCAACCTTCATTCTCTCCTATATCAAGCAAAGCAGAATACACACCTTTCTTTGCACTTGGACCAGGATAAAGATTATAACTAAATATTTCATGAAGCTCTTTATTCCTAAAATGAACAACTCTCTGCTTACCATTGAAAACAGTATATCTGAAAGGAGGAGCAACGTATAAAATTATCTTTATTTTCTTTTTCTCGTTAAACTTCCTAACATCCTCTATTCTCTGCAAAGTACCAAGAGCAAAACCAAAAAAACCAGCATTAGCAGGCATTATAGCCAAACCATATATTCCTAAATCTAACTGACCAACACCAAATACAAACATCGCTAAATCTTGCCCCTTCAACCAATTAAACGTTTTCTCCCTCAGTAAAGAAAAATCGTATCCTATAACATCAACAAACCTAGGTTTATCCGTAGGTAAATTATCTCCTATCAACATACTATCTGGATCCCTTCTTCTCATGTAAGGATCAACGTAATTAACCGCTATACCATTTTTAACTTTAATAACTTCAGCTTCTTCAACAATACCAACACCCTCAACATCGTAAAATACTTTCTTAATACCTTTTTCCATACCATCTACAGCAAGGTTATACAAATCATCAGTAGTAAGAGCAATTCTTACACTTTTTGCATTCAAAATAATATCCTCAACCCAAGAAGGTATTTCCAAAAACGAAATGAACTCCTTACTATCCATCCACACCTCATCTTAATTTTAACTTTACCATCCCATAAAAATCTACTAAAAACACCTATAAACAAATTTGTAATAATGAGTATTAATAAAAAATAATTAAGACTTAGATGAATAAGTCAAAAATATACATTATACTACTATCAGTACTCCTTGTAATACAAACAATAGCACTAGTACTATCTAACTTATATTACAACGACAAAAAATTCAAAAAATTCGTGGACAAAGAAATTTTTTCAAAATTAGAAATTTCCTCAAAACTAAAAAAAACTAACGGAAATAATAATATACAAATAAACGAAATACAATCGTACAGAATATACGGAAACGTTGATGATGATAATTTATCCCAAGTTAAGTTTGAAAACAATAAACTTTACTTTCTAGCAACCAAAGTAAACAGCAAAAACCAAAACTTAGGAGACATTTGGATTTTTAAAACAGATACAGATGGTACAATAATAAAAGAAACGATAATAGGAGAAAAAAACGTAAACGAAGTAGCAAACGGATTTGATATTCATGAAGAAAACGTTTACGTAGCGGGAGAAATAAAGAAAGGAAAGAATTCAGAACTATGGATAATAAAACTTACAAACTTATCAATTGAATGGGACATTGTAGTAAAAAGCAAAGAAATAAACACCTCACCAATATTAAAAAGATTGTCAAACGGAGACCTAATAGTAGCTTTTTCAACTAAAAACATAAATACAAACGCAATCTCTTTAGGAGTATTCAGAATAACAAAAGAAGGAGAAATAACAAACATACAAATATTTATCGGATCAAACAGAGAAACACCTCTTTACATAATAGAATTAACAAACGGAGACTATTGGATAGTTGGAGATTCGAAATCTTACGGTTTTGGAGAAACAGACATTTTTGTTCTATCATTTGACAAAAACGGAGAAGTAAAATGGTTCAAAGTTTTAGGCACAAAGTTTGCTGAATCACCTTCTTACGTAACCCAACTCGAAGATGGAATATTAATATCTACATTAGGTAAACACTTCTCTCTACTAAAGCTAAATTTAGAAGGTAACGTAGAAACTGTAAGAATATACCTAAATGGTAATATATCTTCTACGTTCAAGTTAGGGACTAATATACTATCAACAGGTACAATATTCGATCCTTACTCGCCAAACAACATATTCGTTTTCGAATCAGATATAAATATGAATCTACTATGGGAAGAATTCTTTTCGTTCAATTACGATGAAACACCTTACAGTATATTTGCTAACAAAAATTTCATTTACGTAGTTGGTACTTCATACAACGACAAAACATTGAGAGATATATGGCTTGTTAAACTAAAAAAACTAACAAACGTAGTGCTAACAAACTCAATTTCGAATTTAATCCTCAAAGAAATTGAAATAAACCAAACAAACGTAGGTAACGAAATAATAACAAACATACCAATTTCAGCAACAAATAAAACAGTATTCGAGATAGATAGCGTTTACAGTTTACCAAAATCCTTAAAAGAGAGATTTGAAAGAGAAATAAAAGAAAATCAAAAAAGTAAATACAAAAAAACAAAAAGCAAAACTTCTAAAAAGAATTACTAACTTAAAAGGTCAAAAACTTTAAAACCCAGCAAAAGGGGGAATAAAATGCTTCTAGATAAAATAGAATATCCATCAGATCTAAAAAAGTTAGAAATCGATGAATTACCAAAACTATGCCAAGAGATAAGAGAATTTTTAATAGAAAAAGTTTCAAAAACTGGGGGACACTTTTCACCAAGTTTAGGTGTAGTTGAACTTTCCGTAGCACTACACTACGTTTTTGAAATGCCTAAAGACAAAATAATATGGGATGTAGGACATCAAGCATACGTACATAAAATATTAACCGGAAGGAAAAACAGATTCGGAGAGCTTAGAAAATACAAGGGACTATATGGGTACCTAAAACCTCAAGAAAGTGAGTATGATATAGTTCACGCAGGACATAGCAGTACTTCTTTATCAATAGCACAAGG
>CALFVP010000168.1 GCA_937928175.1 uncultured bacterium
AGGAAGTTTTAGTGGACCTGTAACACTAAGAGAAGCAATAGCAAAATCATTAAATACAGTAAGTGTACAGGTACTCGATAAAATAGGATTGGGAATATTAAGAAATTACGTAAAGAAATTCTTTAATCTAAGTGACAACGATGTGAATAAGTACATAAATAGCATGGCTTCTGCACTGGGAACACTTGAAGTATCACCATTGGAACTAGCAGTAGCATCTACTGTATTCTACAGAGGAGGAACAAGAGTAGAACCAATATTCATTCTAAGAATAGAAGATAAATACGGTAGGGTAATAAAAGATTTTTCAAAAGATACAAAGATAAACCCAGTACAGGTAATATCCCCACAAACAGCATTCATACTAACTTCAATGATGAAAGATGTGGTCAATAAAGGAACGGGAGCACTGATAAGAAGTGTAGGTTTTTATGGAGATGCAGCTGGTAAAACTGGAACTACTTCGTATTGGAGGGATGCTTGGTTTATGGGCTTTACAGGAGATGGACTAGTTACAGTAGTATGGTTTGGATTTGACAAATCTACAATTTCAATGGGCAGAGGAATAGTCGGCGGATCAGTTGCAGCACCTACGTTCGGAGAATACATGAAAGAAATATACAAAGGTCAAAACATACCATTACAAATTCCATACACATCAGGTATAACAGCAGTAGAAATATGCCCAGAATCAGGTAAACTACCCACTCCTTTATGCCCTAAAACTACAACAGAATACTTTCTATCTGGAACAGAACCAACAGAAGAATGCAACGTACACACAAAAGAACACTTAAAATACACTAAAGACATATTCGAATTTAAAGAAAAAGAAGAAAAAATACCTATCTATAAAGAAGAAGATTTCAAAGACGAATTCCTAAAATTTTAAACCAAACTTCTAAACAAAATTTTTGTAAAGCGTTATAAGAAGAGCTTTTTGAACGTGCAATCTATTTTCAGCTTGATCAAAAACCACAGAATAATCAGAATCTATAACCTCATCTGTAACTTCTTTGCCTCTCTTAGCTGGTAAACAGTGCATAAAAAAACTTTTCTTACCGGTAGACAACATAAGATCTCTATTAACCTGGTAAGGACTCATAATTTTTTCTCTCTCTTTTTCTTGGTTTTCGAATCCCATACTTACCCATACGTCAGTGTAAACAACATCAGACCCCCTTACAGCTTTCTTTGGATCAGGTTCTACAAAAAAACTAGTAGCACCGTTTGACAACTTTTCTATTTCTCTAGGTATACTTTCATCCAAGAATTCCATAGGTCCAGAAAACCATATTTCTCTAACTTTTAACGTAGAAAGAATTAGAAAAAGAGATCTGGCAACGTTATTAAAATCTCCAACAAAAGTAAGCTTTATATTAAAGTTTTTAAAAATTTCGTATATAGTAAAAGCATCCGACAAAGCTTGACACGGATGCTCATAACTTGTCAAAGCGTTTATAACAGGATACTTAAAATTTCTTGCAAGTCTCTCAACACTTTCATGATCAAAAGTCCTTATCACTATTCCATGAACGTACCTTGAAAAAACTCTAGCAGTATCTTCTATTGTTTCACCTCTACCTATTTGCAATTCAGAAGAATTCAAAGAAATCGGAACCCCACCTATCTCTTTTATACCAACAAAAAATGAAACTTTAGTTCTAGTTGAAGGTTTATCGAATATCATCAAAATAACTTTTCCATTCAAAAACGATAAATACTTATAGCGGTTTTTTTTTAACCTAGAACCTAAAGAAAAAATTTCATTTATCTCTTCTAAGGATATGTCTTTTGAAGATAAGAAATCTTTCTTCATAAAAAGTAAAATTTCTAGGTAAAAACGAAAAAGCGGGGTTGACGGGACTTGAACCCGCGACCTCTGGTGTGACAGACCAGCGCTCTGACCAGGCTGAGCTACAACCCCTTACCTTTTCTTATGTTTTATTTTAAAACTATTTATAAACCAATTTCAACTTCAAAAAATTTCACTACCAAAATACCCCTTTCACTAATACCATTAAAGCCAAATTGATTACAAAATAAAAAATACTTTAAAATTACACTTTAAAAGGTAAGTATGTTAGATATAAAGTTCATAGTATCAAACGTAGAGAAAGTAAAAGAAAAGCTAAAATACAGGAATTGTAATGTAAACATAGACAAACTTCTGGATCTTTACGAAGACAGAAAGAAAATAGTATACGAAGTTGATAACCTAAGAGCAGACGAAAAAAAACTATCAAAGGAAATTGGTTTACTTAAATCAAAGGGACAGGAAACCAAAGAACTTCTAGATAGAATATCAAAAATATCTGAGGAAATAAAGGAAAAAGAAACAAAACTTGAAGATATCGAAAAAGAGATAAAGCAAATTTTACTTCTTATTCCTAACTTACCTCTTGACGATGTACCGCTCGGAGAAGATGAGAAAAGCAACGAAGTTATAAGTTATTGGGGAGAACCAAGAAATTTTGATTTTGAACCTTTACCTCACTGGGAATTAGGACAAAAGCTAGGAATAATGGACTTTGAAAGTGCTTCAATGATAGCAGGATCTGGATTTGTAGTAATGAAAGGTAAAGGGGCAAAACTAGAAAGAGCAATAATAAATTTCTTTCTAGACTTCAATACAAAAGAAGGATACCAAGAAGTATTAATACCATTTCTTGTAAAATCTGAATCACTCATAGCAACAGGACAATTACCTAAATTTGAACAGGACTTGTACAAAATAACAGAAGAAGATCTTTACCTAAATCCAACAGCAGAAGTACCACTTGTAAACTTATTTAGAGATCAAATCTTAGAAGAAAATAACTTACCTATATACATAACGGGATACGCACCTAGCTTTAGAAAAGAAGCTGGATCTTATGGTAAAGATACAAGGGGAATACTAAGACAACACCAGTTCAATAAAGTTGAATTAATAAAAATAACAAAACCAGAAGAATCCGAAATAGAACACCAAAAAATGGTAGAAGATGCTTCAAAACTCCTTAAAGCTTTAAATCTACCACATAGAATAGTAAAACTTTCATCTGGTGATATGGGATTTTCAGCAGCAAAATGCTACGACATAGAAGTGTATTTACCCAGTTACAAAACCTACAAAGAAATATCATCAGTATCAAACTGTTTAGACTTCCAAGCCAGAAGAGGTAACATAAGGTTTAGAAGAAATGAAACAAAAAAACTTGAGTACGTTCATACATTAAACGGATCAGGATTAGCAGTTGGAAGAACAATAATAGCAATACTTGAAAATTATCAACAAAAAGATGGCACAGTAATAATACCAGAAGTACTTAGACCTTACACTG
>CALFVP010000169.1 GCA_937928175.1 uncultured bacterium
ATGAAAATTAGAAAAAAGAAAACTACAGCACTAATAGGACCATCCGGATGCGGTAAAACAACCCTATTAAGAACTATAAATAAAATGTACAAACTATCTGAAAACGTAAAAGTTGAAGGGCAAATTCTACTTGAGGGTAAAAATATAATCGATGACAGTAACGACGATTTTGAGCTTAGAAGCAAAATTGGTATGGTATTTCAAAAACCAAACCCTTTCTACACATCTATTCACAACAACGTTGCTTTTGGACCTAGATTGAGAGGAATCAAAAAGAAAAGTGTACTTGATGATATAGTTGAAGAGTCACTTAAAAAAGCAGGTTTATGGAATGAAGTTAAAGACAGGTTACACAAATCAGCTTTATCTCTCTCAGGTGGACAACAACAAAGGTTATGCATAGCAAGAGCTTTATCAGTTATGCCTGAAATATTACTAATGGATGAACCAACATCAGCATTGGACCCTGCCTCAACAGCTAAGATAGAGGATCTAATTGTAGAACTTTCTCAAAACTACACCGTTGTTATTGTCACACACAACATGCAGCAAGCTTCAAGAATAGCAGATTATACAGGTTTTATGCTCTTAGGTGAACTTGTAGAGTTTGATGAAACTGAGAAAATATTTACTTCACCTTCAGATAAAAGAACAGAAGATTATATAAATGGTAGATTTGGATAATAGGAGGTTTTTATGATAAAGCTTGAAAAAGAATTAAATTACATTGAAGAGGAACTGGTTAACATGGCATCTTTGGTAACAGAGATGCTATACGAATCAATAAAAGCATTAAAAACACTCGATACTAAGAAGTGCGAAAAAATAATCAAGGAAGATGAAAAAATTGATAACATTGAAGTTGAAATAGAAAGCAAAGTTATAAGAGCGATAGCTCTCTATCAACCAGAAGGAGAAGTATTGAGAAAACTGGTTATGGCTATAAAGATAAACAAAGACCTGGAAAGAATGGCTGACCATAGCGTAAATATAGCAAGTAATACACTAAAGACCATAGAAGCAGGGAAAATAGAAATACCAACAGAAATTAATGAGATATTTAACCTTTTAACGATGATGATAAATAAAACGTTAAGATCATTCGTTGATCATAATTCAAGCTTGGCAAGAGAAGTTATAGAAATGGACAAAGACGTTGATCTACTCAGAAACAAAGGTATAAGAAAGCTTATAGAAGAACCAGGTTCAGAAAAAGAAATAGAAAAAACATTGTTGCTCATTCTTACCTTTAAAGATCTAGAAAGAATTGGAGACTTACTAACAAATATATGCGAAGATATAATTTACATAGTAGAAGGTAAAATGGTAGAACATAAGTATAAATAACTTTAATCAAAATAATTTATCTTGATTATGAAAAACTTTAGAAATTCAATTCTTCGATTTTGCCACCTATATTTTTTGGTAAGTTAGATTTCATAGCCTTGATGTTACTGCTTGAAAACTTATATTTTCCAGAATTAAGTAAATAGCCATCTTCATCGTATATTTCTATAGAGGTTTCAACCTCTACTCTAGTTTCTTTTTCGCCTCCCCACTCAATTTCTCTTTGCTCTGGAGATGAAACTTTTACGAAAACTAAAATAGAATCTTTAGGTAGAAACTTCCTTACGTGTGCAGGATCATCCGAACTTATGGAAGTTGAGGTTGGTTTAACTACCTTGTAGCCTTTCTTCATAACGTAACTCGATAAGCTAGAAGACAAATCTTGGTCATAGAGATACCTACCGCTAGAGTTTGGACTAACAGCAATAACTACAGCATTCTTTGATTTCGAGACATCCATAAACCAATTTACTTCAGCACGTACAGTTTTTGACTTAGCAAAGAGTCTTGAAGCATCCCTTTTAGATTCCATATTTATTAGTGAAAGCGCAGAAAAGTCAAGAGCAGGATACGCATATATAGAAAGTTTTCTGTTCTCAAACTTAATTACCCTAGAAACTTTACAAGTAACAATTCCATTTTCATCACTTGTTGAAGAACTATTTATTTCTGCAGCACCAGAGCTAACTCTAAATATTAAGTTTGCATCTCTTACGGGTACTTTTTTCCCTTCTAAGTTATAGAAAATTACAAATTTTATCTCACCACTATCACCTACCTTAACTTTTTTTCCATCACCTTCTAAAACTTCAATACTCAACCTAGATATGATATCATCCATTTTTTTTATAATTTCAGGGTATAACATTTTTCTTTCTTCAACAGCTAACGAATTCTTAGCAGCGAGAGTATACGAAGCAATAGCATTTACAAGTTTACCTTCCATTGTAAACTTATCACCTTCCTCTATAAACTTATCAACGGACCTTATCATATCTTTATACATCTGTTCTATTCTTTGCCTTTCTTCAAGTATTTTAGTCTCAGGATATTTAACCAGAAGATACACAATGTAATTACCATCTTTATCTTGGAACGATGCTTCCTCTTCTGGTGCTGGTACGTAAATTCTTGCTTTACCCTGGATTTGGATCTCTCTTTTTATGTTTTGAGCAACATCAATCTCACTACCTTGAGATGTTATAAAAGTCTCACTTTTAGTCTGAGCTACTACATCGACCAATATAGACTCAATAAACTTCGTTTTTATATCTTCGATAGCGTTATTTCTAGCTGAAACTATGTTTTTATCCTTGCCCATACCAACGAAGTAAACGTCTTTACCTTTCTTAAAAATAGGCGTTGTAACCCAATCTGGTACTTTTTGCGAATAAGATGGAAAACAATAAAATAAAAGTACAACAATACCAACAAAAATACTAAAAACTCTTGACATCCTAACCTCCAAATGAAGGGGGAATTATCCCCCTTTTAAACTTAAAAACGCAAATGTTTTCCGTAAAAAAGTTATAGAGATTCAGATAATTGTTTTATGAGATTATCCATTTTCTTCTTTGCTTCTTCGGGTATATCAGGTTTTTGCTGTTTTGTTTGTTGCCAAGCTCCCGAAAGAAGCTGTTTCCAAGTTCCACTATCCATTTGGTACCTTATAGCGTAACTGTAGTACTTATCTCTTGGAGAATCTTCCAAATATTCCTGAAGCTCAGCCCAGTATTCATTAACTGGTATGAGTCCAATAATTTTCACATTTTTCGCTAATATTCCTATTGCACCTTGGATATATTGAACGTAAGTGTCTTGATCACCTTCAAAAACTTTTGCAGCTTCAGAAGTTACAAGAGTTTGTATAGATTCAGCAATTCTAGCATTAACGTTTAACTTTGCATTTTGCTTAGCAAGATCTAAGTTTTTACTTTTCTCAATTATAACAAAGTATACAACCTTCTTACCTTCTGGATCAGTACCATACTGAAGCAAACTACCTTGAAGCGCAGCCATTAACCAATCAGGTAGAGGCATAGTCCTACCTGTAAAAGCACTTTGCTGGTCTTGTATAATCTCGTACCTAACCTTCGAAGGCTTAGGCTGTGGTGTAGGTTCAGTCTTTTTAGGTCCTGGACAACCTGTCAAAAACACTGATGCTGAGAAAACTAACGTTGATAGTACTAAAATGTATTTTTTCATATGTACCTCCTTGGTAAATATTATAGTTTCTTTTTCTTGACTTTTCAAATTTGTCTTTTTAGTTTTGTTTTGTGCTTGTTTTTTTTGTAAACAAACAAGTTAACATAATTTTTTAATTTTTTTTAGTTTTTACTTTTACATTACTTTAATTTTACCAGATCCCTTCTTACTAGGTTTTTCCATCTCATCTTTAGATACTTTTTTGAAGACTTTTGAAACATCCTCAACTGGGTGTTTTTCAAGGGCAATTTCTATAACATCGTTTACTTTTTTGACTGGTATTATCTCCATATTGTTTTTTTGTT
>CALFVP010000170.1 GCA_937928175.1 uncultured bacterium
AATGAAAAGTGTTAGGAGTATTTATTCACAGATTTCTGTTAGCGTTAAAGATTTACCGGAAGATCTATCAGGTAAGTTTCAAGGGTATGTTGAGGCTATTTCGGAAGTTTCTAATGTTGTAAATCAGATTAGCAACAAAATTAGTGAGTTAAGAAGGATTTATGATAATCTGTCTATGAGTATAAAGCTTCTAAATAAGGTTTCTGTTGAGATTCAAGAAAAGGTTACAAATTTGAGAATGGTGCCGGTGAAGTATTTGTTTTCTAGGCTTCCTTTCCTTGTTAGGGAGCTTTCTTATGAGTTGGGGAAAGATGTAAACCTTGTTGTGAGGGGTGAGGAGACCAATTTGGATAAATCTGTTGTTGATGAGCTTTTTGATCCTATAGTTCACATAATAAGGAATTGTATAGATCATGGTATTGAAAGTAGGGAAGAGAGAATAAAGAAAGGTAAACCTCCGAAAGGGAATATAGTTGTTGAAGCTTTTAACGAAGGTGGAAATGTTATAATAAGAATAAAAGATGATGGTAGAGGTATTGACTTTGATAAGATAAGAGATAAAGGAATAAGTAAAGGAATACTTAAAAGTAATGTTGAATACGATAAGGAGTATTTATTGTCTCTTATATTTCTACCGGGGTTTTCTACAAAAGATGATGTTTCTTCTTTGTCTGGTAGGGGGGTTGGAATGGATATAGTTAAATCTAAAATTGATAAGCTTAGAGGTAATTTGACTGTTAGCACAGGCAAGGATAAGGGTACAATGTTTACGATAAAGATTCCTCTTACTGTAGCTATAATGAAAGTGCTTTTGTTTGAGATAAAGGATACAATATTTGCTATACCTGTTAACTCAATAGAAGAGGCTATTACTATAAAACGTGAGGAAATTACTACTTTTGAAGGTAAATCTATTGTTAAGATAAGGGAAGAGGTTATAAAAGTGCATTCCCTTAGGTATATTTACTTTGGTGATGCATCTTTAGGTGAGTATGTTGATATTTTGATAGTTTCTTACCTTGGTAAAAAGTATGCTTTAGTTGTGGATAAGTTTTTAAAGGAAGAGGATATATTCTTAAGACCCATAGACTTTTCTTTGATTTCTCCGCCTGGTGTTGTTTCTGCTACCATTCTTGGTAACGGTAGAGTGGGATATGTTGTAGATATAGGTAACTTGGTTGGATATCTAGAGAAGATTTTTGAAAACACTTCTAAGTAAGTTTGAAATCTTTTCCAAACAGTGCCATTTTAAGTGTTTCAAGTGAAAGTATTGCACACTTTAACCTTGTAGGACTTAGTTCTATACCTAACTCGTTTATTAGCGTTTCTTTCGTTAAATTACTTACAAATTCAATACTTTTACCTTTAACTAGTTCTGTTAGTATGGAAGCTGAAGCTTGGCTTATGGCGCATCCTTTCCCTTCGAATTTTATATCTTGTATACTTTTTTTTGCACTATCAAGCTTTATATACATTCTGACCATATCGCCACAAATAGGATTACCACCTTCAAAAAATGCATCGTACTCCTCTATTTTACCGTAGTTTCTCGGATTTTTGAAATGGTCCAATATATTTTCCATGTAAATATCGCTCATAGTTTTAAGTATAATAAAAACTTTCAATTTGATCAAGTTTTTAGAATACGCCTATTCTGTTTGGGGGCCAAAACCTGAATATGCCCTTACCTATTATTAAGTTTTCTGGTACGAGTCCCCAATATCTGCTATCACTGCTTTCATCTCTGTTATCCCCCATCACAAAGTAATATCCTTTTGGAATTTTGTTCTGTTTTAAGGATTCTTTTATCTGCTCAATTTCGTTTCTAAAGTATTCCAAATTTGGTAAATAGTTTTCTGGTACTCCCCTGTATGACAACGTTAACCTAAAATTTATATCGTACAAATGGTATAAATTTGATATTGAAAATGTTCTTAAAATTCCATCATCAAATATTACTTCAGATTTGACTCTTATTGTCCAGTGTTTGTCGTTTACACTTTCTTTTAAGTATAACCAACCGTTTTCTTTTTTTACTATTTCTCTTTTTGTTTTCTCTCCGTTTATTATTAGTTCGTTACTGATTATTTCTATTGAATCTCCAGGTTTACCTATAACTCTTTTTACGAAGTATTTGGGCTCGTTGTCTACGTTTATTACTGAAAATGTTAGGAGAGTTATTAGCTCTCTTATAACACCTGGGGATCTGTACGCTGGATTTTTAAAAACAATTATATCTCCCGTATCTGGAGTAGTTATTCCTGGAGTTTTTACATTAATTATAGGAAAATTTATACCGTAAGGCGGTTTTAATACTATTATTCTATCACCTATCATTATGGTCGGTATCATTGAACCAGTTGGTATTGCAAACGCTTCAAGAAGTAGTAACCTTATCACAAATGCTATAACGTAAGCTTCTCCAATTACTCTTAAATTCTCTATTATCGTTTCTTTTAAGGTTTTTTTCTTTTTTTCTTTCATATAGGTTTTTGAAGTTTTTAGAACAAAGTATAATTAACGAATTGTTACGTTTACAAGTTTTTTAGTGATATTTTAATTTTTATAACGTTTTCTTGATATTTGAAAGGTTGTGTTGATATAATTCCTTGAGGGAATTTTATGGTAGAAGAAGTTAAAAGGTTAGTTGGTATAGTTAAAGAATGCGGTGTAAGACAATTTTTGTTTAAATCTGAAGATGTGAAGATTTCTATAAAAATTTCTAAAGATATTGGTCAAGATATTTATTTTCCTGATACTAGTTATAATTCTGGCGTTAAAGAAGAGAAAAATTTAGATGTTAATAAAGTTGAGATTAAATCTGGTTATGTTGGTATTTTGAGGCTTAGTGATAAAAAGGGTAACCTTATTTCTGTAATTGGTAAAGAGGTATCAAAGGGTGATGTATTGTGTAGTATTGAGGTTCTCGGTATAGAGCATAAAGTTGAATCTCCTGTTAGTGGTATCATAACTTCAATACTATTAAATGATGGTGATGTTGTTGGATACGGTAGCTTGATAATGGAGATAACTACTAATAATGGTTAAACTGAAGAAAATAAAAGAATTTCTTAATTTCTTAGATAATAAGACTAAGATATTACTTTTTGTTTTTACGTGTTTGTTGTTTTTATCGATTTTCCAAGTTATTGCTGGATTTTTGTCTTTTGGGTTAGTATATTCTCTTGAGGGGATTTTATTGTTTTCAATTTCTATTTACGTTATTTTTTTTATTTTGCGACTTTCTCAAGGTATATATTCTTCTGTTAGAGTTATTAAAAAGTTAAGCGACGATTACTATCCTTTTTCATCTTTAGAAGAAATTCCAAATTTCATTTTGAAGAATTTTATTATAATGGTTAGAAAGGTAAAAACTCTTACGTATTTTAAGAATGTTTTGTTGACAGCAATACGTGAAATTGATGATTTAGGTATTATTTTAGTTGATAAAGATAAAAATATTATTACCTACAGTAAGTTTGTTGAGAAGGTTTTTAACATTTCTGAAAATTATCTAGGTAAGAAAATTTATTCTTTATTTTCTTTGTTGTCTCACAAAATAGATTTTCTTAAAGACGGTGAGCCTTTGGAATTTGAAGTTCCATTTGATGGTAGTAATAGAATATTGAGGTTGTATTTGAAATCTTTTGAAAGCATCGCTATTATATATTTTTTTGATATCACTGAACTAAGGAAGATTGAGGAATTGAATGAACTGTCTTTGAGTATTTTTTCGCATGAATTGAATACACCACTTACTAATTTATCTTTATCTATTGAAAATATTCTTATGTCAAAGGAGTATTCTGAAGAAATATTGAATATTGCTATTTCAAACATAATGAGAATTTCGAATACTATATCCAACATAATAAGCCTTTCGAATATTCATTCTAATAGAGCATTGGTTACTAACAGAGTTTTCAATTTGAAATTTATGATTGATAGGGTGGTAAACATTTTGTATCCAGTATACAAAAGTAAAAATATAAGTGTAAGTATTGATTACAAGGGTAGTGAAGAAGTTTTTTGTGATGAAGGTAAGGTTGAGTTGATGCTTTTTAATTTAATTGATAATGCTATGAAGTTTTCACCTGAGTATGGGTGTGTAAATATTTGTGTTAATAATGGTGATATTCTTGATATGAGTATATCAAATCAAGTTGTTAATTTTTTTAGTTATGATCTTGGTAGAATATTTGATAAATTTTACCGAGGTAGAAATAGTGTTGGTTACAGGGGTAGTGGTTTAGGGCTTTATATAGTTAGTCTTTTGGCTGATTTGCTTAGGTTTAAAGTTGAAGTGAGTTTGGAAGGTAATGTTATAATTTTTAGGATTGTTGGAGGTTAATTGTGAATTTTGATGTTTTACTGTTATGGGGTATTTTTTGGGTTGTATTTTTTGTTGTGCTTTTTTTGGATCTTTTTGTTTTTTTTAGAACGCCTAAGGAAGTTAGTATTAAAAAAGCATTGGTTTTATCTGGTATTTGGATTTCAATAGCTTTGCTTTATTCAGTTTTGGTTTTTAGGTTTGAAGGTGTTAGTTTAGGAATTCAATACATTACAGCTTATTTTGTTGAATTGTCTTTGAGTGTTGATAATTTATTTGTGTTTTTGGTTATATTCTCATTTTTTAATGTTCCTAAGGAATATCAGCACAAGGTTTTATTTTGGGGTGTTTTGGGTGCTATAGTTTTTAGAGGTATTTTTATTGTTCTGGGGGTTAGCTTAGTTGAGAAGTTTTCTTGGCTTTTTGTTGTGTTTGGAGTATTCTTAGTTTATACTGCTGTTTTACTTTTGTTTAAAAAAGAAGAAAGTGAGAAAATAGAAAACAAAATTGTTTATAAATTTGCTAAGAAGATTTTTAAAGTTACTTCTTCTTACTTTGATGGTAAGTTTTTTGTTAATATTAACGGTAAGCTATGGGTTACACCACTTTTCTTATGTCTTTTAGTTGTTGAAGCTACAGATATTGTATTTGCTATTGATTCTATTCCTGCAGTTTTAGGTGTTTCTACAAATCTCTTGATCGTATATACATCTAACATATTTGCTGTAATGGGACTTAGATCAATGTATTTTGCTCTTGCTGGTGTAATGGAAATATTTAGGTTCTTAAAGTATGGTCTTTCTGTTATTCTTGCCTATATCGGTTTTAAGATGATATTTAAGGAATTGTTTCATTTGCATGTTGATTCTTTGTTATCTTTCTTTATAATAATTTCTGTGCTTTTAGTTTCAATTTTGTTATCTATTGTTTTTAAAAAGAGCTCTTTTGTGAAAAACAATATTTAATGGTATTTATTAAATTCTTCTAAGGTTTTCAAACCATTTTTCTGATACTGGTCTTAGAGTTTTTTGAATCTCTTTTATGTTGTTTTCGTAGTATTTTATTGGTATTTCTTCAATTGCTCTGTTATGAAGTTTATCAAAAACTTCATCGTAAAGCTTTTCAAAAATATCTTCT
>CALFVP010000171.1 GCA_937928175.1 uncultured bacterium
AAGAAAATTAAATTTTCTTATAATTTTAGCCGGAGAGTTTTTTAAAAGTTATTTAATTCCGAAAATAATTGGAGGTGGATATGAAGAGTTTTTTTAGTAAGTTGCTCAAAGAATTAAATTTGTTGTGGTATGATTTTAAGAGGTGGGTCAAGATAAAAAATTCTGAGATTCAGAAGTGGGGACATGAAAAGTTAACTGTAATGTTAGTTCCTCATTCTGAAAAAAGAGTTGTAACTATACATATTTCTAATTTTGCTTTACTTTTTATTTTGGTAATAATATCGATAGTAGTGGTAACTTCTATAGTTGCAATATCAAATAGGAAAATGACTGATCAAAAAGTTGTTAGACTCGAGAAACAGAATGAGATAAAGGATCAATATATCAATAGTTTTATAAATAACGTTAATATGCTAAAGGATAGGTTTGCTGGTTTTCGTTCTGATGTTAATAGAATCTTTTCTCTTGCAACTTTGCAAAATTTTAGTGAAAATATTGAATACCCAGAAGTAAAGGAAAAAGAAGATAGTTTTAGAAGTTCTGTTGATGATGTTATATACACTAAACCTAAGGAAATAGATGAACTGTATAAACTTAGGAAAGAAGTAGAGATCTATAAAATACAAATGCAAAAGTTTGCTAGTTTTGTTGAGAATTCAAAAGATGTAATAAAGTATATTCCATCAATTTGGCCTGTTAAAGATGGTGGTGGTCATATTACTTCGGACTTTGGAAGTAGAAGGGATCCTTTTATGAATAGTTATAAATTTCACTCTGGTATAGATATTGCACATTGGCCTGGGACTCCAGTTATAGCTACTGCTGATGGTGTTGTTTCGTTTACTGGATGGTTAGGAGGATACGGAAGAGTTGTAAAGATAACACATAAGTATGGTTTTACGACAGTATACGGACATCTTATGTCGGTTTACGTATCCGAAGGTACTTACGTTAGAAAAGGGCAAGTGATAGGTAATATAGGTATGTCTGGAAGAGCAACAGGGTATCATTTACATTACGAAGTTAGAATAGGAACTGAGTTTGTTGATCCTACTCCGTATTTGTCGATAAGACTATTTTAAGAAAGTATTACTTTTTTAAGAAGGTATTACTTTCTAAATTCTTTCCATATTTTTTTTATACTTTCGCAAATGTATTCTAGTTGTTTGCTTGATAAGTCTGGGTAAATTGGTAATGAAACTATTTCGTTGAAAACTTTTTCTGATATTGGAAAATCAGAAATTTTTAGGTTTAGTAAGCTTTTATATTTTGAAAATCTGTATACAGGAGTAAAGTGAACACTTGTACCTATTCCTTTTTCAGAAAGTAAAGAGATGAATTTATTTCTATCTATTTTCCACATTTCCAAATTAAGTCTTATTACGAAAAGGTGGTAAGAATGTTTTGAATTTTGGCGAATTTTGGGTAGTTTTATACCTTCTATGTCTTTTAGTAAATATTGGTACGTTTTCCAAATTTTTTCTCTTTTTTTCTGGTAATATTCAAAATTTTTGATTTGTGCTATACCTATTGATGCTAGTATATCGGGGAAGTTGTACTTAAATCCTATTTCTGTTATATCATAGAAAGGAGTGTTTTGGTGGTACCTTTTCCAAGCTTCTTTGTCCATACCGTGAAGGTAGGTTTTTGATATTTTATCCATGATGTAAGCGTTGTGTGATGATATTAATCCACCTTCACCTGTTTGTAATGTTTTAGTTGCGTAGAAACTGAATACTGATGCATCGACTCCTATTTTTGCGGTATTACCTATTTTTATTCCTTTGTACTCGGTACCAAATCCATGTGCTGCATCTTCAATTACAATTAGGTTGTAGTTTTTCGAAAAGTTCAAAACGTTATCGATATCGTAAGGATTTCCACCGTAATATGTTGGTATTATTGCTTTCGTGTTCTTGTCAATTTTTTTTTCGCAATCTGAGACCGATATTGTTAAGTATTCCTCTTCGATATCAACTATTATGGGTTTAGCTTGGGAAAGTATTGCCATCTCAACAGGAGAAATAAATGTTACAGAAGGTATTAGAATTTTGCTATTTTTAAGTTCGAAAGCATCAAACAGAAGATGTAATCCAGCAGTACAAGATGAGACTAGTTTTAAATTTTCTTCATTTACTGAAAGGTATTTGGATATTAGTCTTGTAAACTCTTTGTTTTTTACACCTGTTGTTAACCAACCACTTTTTAGTGTTTTGAAAACTTCAATGTATTCTCTTAGAGTGATAGGAGGTTTATAGAAAGGTATTTTCATATTTACCTTTTTTGGTCAACGGAAAGGCTTATTTCTGTAGCTCCACCTATTCTAATTCTATCCATAACTTCAATAACAGTTTGGTATGGAATATCTTTGTCTCCCCTTATGATAACTGGAACTTTGGGATCTTTTACAGTTATCTTCTTTATGGTAGGAGATATATCTTCAAGAGAAATTTGGTAATCGTTTAAAAATAGTTTGTTATCCTTGGTTATGGTTATAACTATTTGAGTTTTAGGTTGGGAATCTGATGTTACTGATTTGGGTAAATTTACGTTTATAGAAGACGTTTTTATTATCGTTGATGTAAGCATGAAAAATATTGTTAAAAGAAACATTACATCTATTAGTGGAGTGGGTTCTATACCAACTTTTAGCGGTATTCTGTTAGACCTGGATAGTTTCATAAAACTATTATATGTAATAAATTTGGGTTGATTCAAGTAATTTTTAGTTATGGTTTCTTTAGGTTTTTGTGTTATTTACCTTGAAAAGATAACAGTACCTTTTTTGGAAGTATAATTTTTGTTTATTTAATTGCAAAGAAGTGAGATTTTATGTTACTATTTATTGAAAGGTAGGTTAGTATGAAGAAGTTTATAACTGATTTACTTTTGGGTTTTATATTTTTAGTTTTGGTTATTTTTAGTTATTTTCAGAATTATAAGTACAATGACAATAGTAAGGATTGGCTTAACCATGATTACAGTTTAGGGCTTTTAAGTTCGGTTACTACGAATACTGTTTTGATGACTGAAGGTGGGGATAATCAAGTTTTTGGGCTTGCTTATTTTCAGATGGTAGAATTTAAAAGACCAGATGTTGTGTGTTATGATCAGAAAGGGAATATTTTTAAAAGGATTTACGGAGATTTGAGGTATTTACCTTTCCAAAATCTACAGTTAAGGATGGATATCGTAGACTATAACATAGTTAATGGTAAAGAACCATTTTATAGAAGTGAGTTAGGTACCAAAGGTGAACCTGTGTTTGAAGATTACAAGTTGAAAGATGAAATAACTAAGAAAAATGTTTATATGACATGGACTGGTAAAGAGTTATGGAAGTACGGCGATTACTACTATAAACAGTATGGAATGATGTACAAGGTTAGTGATTCGAAATACTTCATAGTTGATAAACTTAAGGAGTACAAATCTTTACCTGTTGAGTATTTGAAATCTCTTTATAGATCTTTGCTTATACCCAATATTAACGCACAGAAAGTTTTTGAAGTTGCAAGAGTACTAGAGTACGAAGGGTACGTTAGGTTTGAATCTAATAGGATTTTACCTAAGAAAGAATTTGTGTACGATGGTGGTAAGGATGGTAAATTACTTTACAACGGTATTGTTAAGAGAGTTATTTATGAGAAATCTTTGAGTGGTCTTAATATTGATTTACCTTCTTTCAATAACTTAGTTCAGGAGATTAATCAGAGAGCAAATAAAATATTTGATACTGTTTTTCCACAAGTTTTGAGTATCCTTTCTAAAGAAGGTTATATTTATGTATCTGGAGGAAAGGTCTTTTTTGTTAAGGATTATCAGCATCCTAACAATTTAGATACAATGGATTATTACAATTACTACAAACAGAGATGGACCGAAACCCCCGTTTCAATCTGGTGGGATTACCTTACTAAAGAAATAGCTTCTTCCTTTAACTATTCTCTTGCAAAGTACTATTTTGATAAAATTTCAGAGTATGAAAGTGTAATTAATTTAGTTGAACCTAATGTTAAGAAAGAGTTAGTTAGTAAAATCAATGAGTATAAAAGTTTTATTCCTAAATACATAGATGAAGCTGTCAAGTATGGAAGAGATATGGCTCCTATATTGTTTAACAGTGCTATGCTTTATTACCAATTGTCTAAGTATTACTTGAACCAAGGTGATGAGATTAATGCTAAAGAATACTTTTTAAAGACTATGGATCTACTTAAAGAAGCGATAAGGGTTGATATGTTTGCTTCTTATGCTTTTATAAGGTTTGGGGTTGCGGCACTGGAGTATGTTAATTCTTTTGCTTCCGTTGAAGAGGAAGATAAATACCTTAACGAAGTTAAAATGTACATGGATACTCTTATAAAAAATTTAAGTTACAGAAAACAGTATCAAGGTGATCCTAAGAAAGCTCCTGAATACAATGATTTGAATTCTATTAAAAATATTGCAGATAGGTTTAGATCTGTTCCTAAATCTAACATAGTACAGTACGAAAATTTAGTAAACACTGTTAGTGATAATGCACAAAAAGCACAGATTTATTTTCAGTTGGCTAATATGTATCTAGCTAGGTTTTCGGGTATTGACTTTACTATGCTAAACAAGGCTAAGAATGCTATGAAAAAGTATATTGATCTTAATACTAATAAAGACTTGAATTTCTATGTTAGTGTTGCGAATTTTTATATCTCTTTAAGAGATTTTGAAAGTGCTTATAGGTATTCTTTGGAAGGAATTAATAAGCTTAAGGACAAGAGTTATTTGTATTTCGTTGTTGCTTTTTCTTTGGATAATTTAGGGAAAAGGGATGAAGCTTTGAAGTATTATTCTTTGTTTGTTGATAATTGGAAAATGTTTGAATCTCAAGAGTACAAATTTTCTTTGCAGAGAATAAAAGAATTAAAAAGATAGGAGGGGTATTATGAGTAACAGTTTGAAGTGGTATTTTGTCTTTTTAGGTTTTTTTATTTTGTTAGTTACAGTTTTGTCTTTTTTACAGTTATTTCCTTCAACTTCTCTTGAACCATCTTATAGGTACAAGTACAGGTATGAAAAGTTTGTAAAACTTCTTAACGATGAAGAAAGAAAACTTTTTTTTGAAAAGAAGTATAAAGAATGTGCTTTGCTTCTTGATAAAAGAATTTCAGAAGATGAGAAACTTAGAAAAAGTATTTCTGAAATAAAGGATTTTGAAGTTATAGAAACATTTCCTACGGAACTTATGCTTGAATATTTCGGTTACTATGTTTATAACGAAGTAGTTAAGTATAATCCTAATTATAAGTTTGAGTATTAGGGAGTAAAGTATGGGTAAGGTTAAAAGTAATAAGGAGTTCAATTGGAAAAAGTTTTTATCAACAGTTGTTATAATTTTTATAGCGTTTATTTTCACTGTTTCGATTTTCATATCTTATGGTGGTAGAGATGGTAAAGTAGTTGAAATGGAAAGTATAGCTTACGTTAACGGTAAACCTGTGGAGTTTTATGCAAATTCTCCTGTTGTTAGAGAATATCAGAGACTTAGAGAGATGTATAAAACTAGAACAAAGGAAGAAATTTTAAGAAAAGCTGTTCAGAATGTTGTCTCTGGAATGCTTTTGGAAGATTTCTCAAAGAAGAATGGTTTCGATTTGTCCGAAGAGTTTATTGACAAAATTACAGCAGATAACGTATTCTCTCTTACAAGAAAATCCGATGTTTCTTCTTCTGATCTTAAGCTAGCAAAGTTAAACGTAGAATCCTTTTTAAGGTCATCTTATTTACCAGCAAAAGTTGATTCTTTTATTAGTAGAATTATTAAGAGATCTCAGTCAGGGTTTTTTTTGTTTAAATCGTTGGATGATATAAAGATATCTCTGGATATTGTAGAGTTTGATGAAATTGAATTCATTAGGTTAAATGAAGTTTTGAATAATGTTAAGAGTATTGAAGATTTTTATTTAACAAATTACAAAAGTATTGTTTTGGATGCTAAGATACCTATAGTTGTTGAAAAGTACGTATTTAGCGATAGGAAATTGGCGTATTCTTTTGTTTCGAATCTTCAAAGTGTTTTTGAAAGTAACGTTACTGTTTCTTTAGATCCAGAGAAAAACAAGAATATAATCTCTGGGTTACCAGATAGCATAAATTCTTTTTCTAAACCTTTTTTTGAAAATAAAAAGTATGTTGTTTATAAAGTTAAGTCAATAGTGCCATTTACTAATTTATCTCAGAAAATTAGAGATTACATTTCTCTTAAGTATGTTACGGCGAATTATGCTTCTCTTAGTTCGAAGTATTTGGAAATTGTTAACAGTAAGGTAAATAGTATTAAAGAGATGTTATCGAAAGGTGATATTAACGGAATAAAAACAATAGGTGGTGTGAAAGTTTACAGAACGGGACAGTTTAGTATAATTAAAGCTTTGACTGAGTATATACCTGATGTTAAAGGTGA
>CALFVP010000172.1 GCA_937928175.1 uncultured bacterium
AATACGATAAAGTTGAGGGGTATGAATTAATAGATAGGATTGTGATGGTTGATCAAACTCCTATAGGTAGGACTCCTAGATCTAATCCAGCAACGTACGTTGGAATTTTTGATGACATAAGAAAGTTATTTTCTATGACAAAAGATGCTAGAGCGAAAGGTTTTACTCCAAGTAGGTTTAGTTTTAACGTTAAGGGAGGTAGGTGCGAAGCTTGTCAAGGACAAGGTGTTATAAAGGTTGAAATGAATTTTTTGCCAGATGTTTACCTTACGTGTGATGTTTGTGGTGGAACTAGGTATAATTCTGAGACTCTTGAGGTTAGGTTTAAAGGAAAAAACATATATGAAGTTTTGGAAATGACTGTTGAGGAAGCTTATAACTTTTTTGAAAATGAAAAAAGTATATCTGAAAAACTCAAAGTTTTTATTGAAGTTGGACTTGGATATATAAAACTTGGGCAACCTGCTACTACTCTTTCTGGTGGAGAAGCACAAAGAATAAAAATTGTCTCTGAGCTTTCAAAACGTTTTCCAGGGCATACTCTTTATATACTGGATGAACCAACTATAGGACTACACTTTGATGATGTTAAAAAACTCGTTACTTCTCTGCAAAAACTTGTTGATAGGGGGCATACGGTTTTGGTCATAGAGCATAACCTTGATCTTATAAAATGCGCAGATTACATAATTGATCTAGGACCTGGTGGAGGAGATAAAGGAGGAGAAATTGTTGCCGAAGGAACTCCCGAAGAAGTAGCTTGTAACCCTAATTCTTTTACAGGTTACTACCTCAAAGATTACCTTCTTTAAGTTTAAATTTTAGAATACAATTCTTTAGAATAGTGATAGGTTTTTATCTTTTGAAATTAGGTTTTTTAGTTCTTGGGGTGTTTTGAGTGTAAGTTCAAGAAATTCTTCTTCTGATATTATTTTTATACCTAATTTTTTTGCTTTTTCGTATTTACTTCCAGGGTTTTCACCTAGTATTAGGTAATCTGTTTTTGAGGATACCGATTCTGTTACTTTGCATCCTAACGCTTCTAGAATTTTTTTTATCTCATCTCTTGAGAAATTTTTTAAAGTTCCTGTGATTACTACGGTTTTCCCAGATATGGTTGATTTTTCTGTTTTTGGATATATTATTTTTACACCTAGATCTAGCATCTTTTTTATAGTTTTTAGGTTTTGTTCATTTCTAAAGAATGATATTATTGAGTTAGCTACTACTTTTCCTATTCCTTCCGTTTTAATTAGATCTTCGTATGTTGAGTTTATAAGATTTTCTATTGGTTGAAATTTTTGGGCAAGTAACTTTGATGTTTGTTCACCTACGTACCTTATGGATAATGAAGTTATAAACTTACTGTATTCTATAGTTTTAGATGACTGTATTGATTTTTCAATTTTTAATGAATTTTTTTCTCCGACTCCTGCTAAATACAATTTTTTTGCATCTAGTGAGAATATATCTGCTATATCTTTTATGTAACCTAGTTTAAATAACTTTTCGATTATTTCATCTCCTAATCCTTGTATATCAAATTTCCCTTTTGATACCACGTATTTAAGTTTTTCTACTATTTGTGCTGGGCATGAGTTATTTATACATCTGTAAGCAACTTCTCCTTCGAGTTTTACAACCTTACTTCCGCATTCAGGACAAGTTTCAGGGTGTAATATTTGAGTTTCCGTTCCTGTTCTTTCGTTTTCGATAACTTTAACAATGTAAGGAATAACATCTCCTGATCTTTCTACTACGACTGTATCACCTATTTTTAAACCAAGTTTTTTTATTTCATCAAAGTTATGTAATGATACTCTTGAAATGGTTGCTCCTTTTATTTTTACAGGTTCAAGCTCTGCAACTGGTGTTATTACTCCAGTTCTTCCTACTTGAAAAATAACGTTTTTCACTTTTGTTATTCCTTGTTCTGGTTTGAATTTCCACGCAACTGCCCATCTAACATCTTTCCCTACGTTTCCTAGCTTTTCGTGAAGTTCCAAATCGTTTATTTTCACTACTATACCATCTATGTCAAAAGGTAAATTTTCTCTTTGAGATTCTATTTTTTTGTGGTACTCTCTTATTTCATTTAAATCTGATGATACGAATATATCTGGTACTGAAAATTTCCAACTTCTAAGAATTTCTATGTTTTCTGATTGTTTTTTTGTTTCTATGTTTGAGTTTGATTTTATGTAATAGGCGTAGAATCTAAGTTTTCTACTTGCTGTTATTTTAGGATCAAGTTGTCTTAAGGATCCTGCTGCTGCATTTCTAGGGTTTGCGAATGTTTCTTCTCCTAATTTTTCTTTTTCCTCGTTAAGTTTTACAAAATCTTCTTTGAACATTATTACTTCTCCGTATATTGCAATTTCTTCTTTGAATGGAACTGATAGAGGTACATTTTTTACGGTTTTGATGTTATTTGTTACATCTTCTCCGATAAATCCGTCTCCTCTTGTTGATGCTTTTGTAATTATGCCTTCGTTGTATATTATTTCTACTGCAAGCCCGTCAAATTTGTATTCACAAACGAATTCTATTTCTTCTCTTCCAGAAAGTTTTTTTACTCTTTTTACAAACTCTGTGAATTCTTCGAAGTTTTGTACGTTTGCCAGACTGTACATTGGGAAAAGGTGTTGTACTTCTTTAAATTCTTTTGCTACTTCTCCTCCAACTCTTTGGGTAGGTGAATC
>CALFVP010000173.1 GCA_937928175.1 uncultured bacterium
TTTTTACCAGCTACAACAGTTGCACTTCTACCTCTCTTAGTAAGAATAGCACTCTCTCCAAAAAAATCAAAAACTAAGTATTCCTTAAACAGTTTATCACCAACAAATAAATCAACGTATCCCTCAACAATTACGTAAAAATCTTTGTTTACCAAATCTCCTTCTTTCACAATAACTTCCCCTGGAGAGTAATCTTCAAATTCACTATTCTCCTCCATAGCCTTTATATTCCTAAGTGGAAGGTCTAAAAATAACTTAACAGAAGAAAGAACATCAAATTTACTTAACCTTTTCTGTGAAATGATAACAACTGTATTTTCAACTCCTTGTTTAGGGTAAAGAATTTTTGAGTTTGGGTTTTGCGAAATATGGTTTAAGTAATCTTTCTCGGAGCAATGAAAAGCAAAAACATACTGGTTTGGTTTCAAATCAAAATCAAGTTTCTTTATATCAGTGTGTATTATACCACCTCCAGCCTCATGAAGAATGTAATCACACTCTTTAAAACCATTCATCACAAAATCATACCTTTCTTTAGATATTATTCCTTCATCTAAAAGTAATTTAGTTCTATCTGATACAAAAGTATCAGAGGAATAAAAAAGAGTCTTACCTTCAAATTCAACAGTAAAACCAACAGTGGGAATAGAATGCAAAGCGTAATGAAACTTAAAAACAGCATTTTCAATATTTACTTCTTTACCTACCTTTATAGCTCTAAAATCACATATACTATCAAAAAAACTATCCTTAACCTTCAAAAGTGATGAATACTTTCTCTTAAACGAATCCCATATTGTTTTAGTAGTATAAACCTTAACTTTATTTCCTCTTAGCATACTTTGCAAAGTACCTGCATCATGATCAGCATGACAATGAGTAAGAATTATAGCGCTTATGCTACTTATAGGAATATTGTTTTTCTCAATTTCTGCAAAGGAATGAGCAGGTGGATCAATAAAAATTCCTTTACCGTTAACCCATAGTATAAAACCAGATGTAGTACCATTAGGATCAAAACCGTTACTGGAACCAAGACAAGTAAAACCAAACCTAGGAAAACTAAAATTAACCAACTTCCTATCAGTAAAATTTTTATTTACTATCCTTAGATCATAATCAATACTATCAAAAATTTCATTGTCTATACTAATTTTAAGAGGAACACCATTTTCAAACAAAATAACTTTATCCTCAACCCTTTTAACCAAAATATTGTCTATAAAAACACCTTTATCTATATCCAAAAACTCAACAGAATCAAAAACGTCAAACAATTCAGTTTTATTAGTTTGATCCTTTCTCCTAAAGAATATCATTTCTTCAGGAATATTACAACAAATTTTTCCTTGAAAATCCTCAGAATACAATCTATCAGGTCCTATCAAAGATTCCTTAAACAGTACTTCTAGGGATTTTCTCTGCTCTTTGGTACACAAAATCACTGTTTTTCTTTTCTTTATAAAGTAGTTATAATAAATAGGGAATTCCACTTCAGCAACATTCAAAAACGTTGTAAAATCAATCATATTCTTAGGAACAATATAAAATTGCGGAGATTCTCCAAAAATTTTCAGTGAATCTTTAATGGTCTCAGGCGGAATTCCTAATTGAAATAATATTTTACCATCTTTAAGAAATAAATACCCTCCCCTTGGTAACCTAACACCATTTATCATACTCACTCCATCAAATCAAAATAAAAAACCATATTAACATTTTCGGAATCTCCAGACATGTAAATTTTACTAAACCTCACAGGCAAAAACAAACCTTCTATCTCTCCAAAAGAAATAAAAACCTTTTTAAACTCACCTCTAACAGAAGCTTTATAAATCTCTCCGGATTCTTCATAACTTTCCCTTAAAATGTAATTAACCTTAACACCATACTTATTAAATATTCCAACAATCTTACTTAAAACTATCCCAGGTATCCTATTCTCTCTCTCAAGATCACTAACCTTCTTATACTCTAACTCAAGTAAAGATAACTTTCTATTAAGATAAGGAATATCTTGATACTCTCTTATCTCTCTGTAAATATTCTCAAAACTAATTCTTAAGTAAATATACTCAACTAGCAGATAAACTACAAAACACCAAACAATAAAAACAAAAATAAAGTAAACTCTAATAAAAAACTTTTTCATAATTCTACCTCTAGCTCAAACTTAAGGACTTTTTCACCTCCCAAAGTTGTCTCATACAACGAGACTAAATTAACTTTATAAAATTTTCCAACATCTGATAAGTTTTTAATTGTATTGTAAAGCGATGTATCACTGGAAGAAAAACCTCTTATCTTTACACTTTTGGGAAATATCTCCACATCTTTAAGAAACGTATACTTATCAATGGAGCTAAAAATCTTAAACATGGTATGAAAGTACTTATCTTTGCTACTGTACTTTTCGTAAAAAGAAGATATTTTTTTTTCGTATTGATTTATTTTATTTTTTACTTCTACTACCCTAACGTAATTTTCAATTTCTGGCGAAAGGTTAACAACTTTTTCTTCTATACCCTTCTTTATCAAAGAATACTTACTTACCTCATTTCTAGTAGAAAAAACAAAAAACAAACCAATTACACTAAAAAAAGTAAGAGCAAACGAAATTCTAAATAAAACCATATCAAATATAACTTTGAAATGCTCTTTTTCATCCAAAACGTTGACTTTATAAGAGTTAACTTTTGAATAGCTTATTATATCAAAATAATGGTAATTTTCATTCAACCATCTGTACTCCGGCAATAAATCACCTGAAAGTGTTATAATGTTAACTCTGTCAAAAATTCTCTCTACAAAATCGTTATCAAAGTAAAAAAGAAGAATTTTTTCAAGAAACAAACTTCTTTCTTTAACAAAATCAGAGATGAAAGAAACAACATAATTTTCAAGTACATTTCTATCCCTTGCTTCTATAACTTCAAGTTTTATAACGTTTTTCCCAGAAATTATACAAAGAAGAATTTCATCCTGTCTATTCAAAATTAAAGAGACTGCTCCAACGTTAGAAACGTTAGTAAATAAATTAATACTACCAATAGTAGCAGATAAAACCTCCTTAACATTTATTCCCAAAGATTTAAAACAACTAACGTAATCATTAACAAACCTTTGTCTTATTGCAGAAATAAGTACTTTCAAAAATACCCTATCCTTAACTTTATACTTTCCAACTACTTTGTAGTTATAGCTAAGAGAAGATATATCAAATATCCCCATACTTTCGATAGTTGAAATAACTAAATTTTGTAACTTATTCCTAGCAGAATAAGGAACGGAAATAACTTTATTAACAAACATTTCACTTGGTAGTATAAGACTAATAACGTAAATAGGAATACTTAAATTTTTCTCGATAAACCTTTGAATGGAAAATTCCATTCTATTTCTGTCAACAAGTTGTCCTGAAATCAACTTTAAAGTTTTTTTGCCAAAGAGATAATTAAAAAAAATACCAACAAGAATGTCGGAAGATTTTACCTGAAAAATAACTTCAATTACGCCTAAATACTCCAAAACAAAATAAAAAACTTTCTTAAAAGGGTTCATACATGAATATGGTATTTTTTCACATTTTTTATTTTCAAATAAAAGTACTAAACTGTTTCCTTATAGTTTGTAAGGAAATCAAAAGCTTCCTGAATTATTGACTGAGGTGTTGAAGTACCAGCTACTATTCCTACTTTTTTCTTATTTTTAAGAACATTTAAATCCAACTGTTTTATATTTTCAATATGTACCGCTTCGGTATACTTACTACAAATTTCTTTTAACTTTTTGGTATTTGAACTGTTGTATCCACCTAAAACAATTATAAGATCAGATTCTTTTGCTAAAACTTCTGCAGATATCTGTCTATTGTAAACCGGTGGGCATATAGTTTTAAAAACTCTAACCTCATCAAACTCGGTAACCAAGTTTTTAACAATCTCTTTAAATTCGTGATAGTTCATAGTAGTTTGGGGAAAAACAGCTATCTTTTTAACTTTAGGTATCTTACAAATATCTTTTTCAGAACTTATAACAGTTGCATTATCCTTGATATTGAGGTAATACCCTCTAGTTTCAGGGTGATTTTCATCTCCAATTATAACTACATGGTACCCCTCTTTTACCATCTTTTTAGTCAAATAATGGACTCTCAA
>CALFVP010000174.1 GCA_937928175.1 uncultured bacterium
TGATATGGTTATTGTTTCTGTGGGTGTTAGACCTAATATTGATCTTGCGAAGTCTGCTAATCTAGCTATTGGAGAAAAAGGGGGAATACTTGTTAACGAGTATTTACAAACGAGTAATCCGGATATTTATGCTATTGGTGATGCAATAGAAGTAAAAAACTTCATTACCGGCAAAAATACAATTATTCCTCTTGCAGGTCCTGCAAATAAACAAGGTAGAATTGTTGCTGAAAATGTATTTTTTGGTAATAGAGTGAAGTATTATGGTACAATTGGAAATGGTATAGCTAAGATTTTTGATATTACTGTTGCTGTGGTTGGATTGAACGAGAAAATTCTTAAATCTGATAATATTCCGTATGAGTATACCATAGTTCACCCTTATTCTCATGCTACTTATTATCCAGAATCTTTACCACTTTCTCTAAAGGTTATTTTTTCTCCAAAAGATGGTAAAATACTTGGAGCTCAGTGCGTTGGTTTTGAAGGTGTTGATAAGAGAATAGATGTTATTAGTTCTTTTATTCAAAAAGGTGGAACAATTTATGATCTTGTTAATTATGAACAAGGTTATGCTCCACCGTACTCTTCAGCAAAAGATCCTGTAAATATGGCTGGTTTTTCAGCAGAAAATATCTTAAGAGGATTTGTAAAACCAATATATTGGAATGAAATAGACAAATTGGATCTCTCAAAAACGGTGTTGATTGATGTAAGAACTGAAGAAGAAGTAAAGCAAGGAACTATAAGAGGGTCTATACATATTCCTTTAGATGAATTAAGGTATAGGTTAAATGAGTTACCAAAAGATAAGGATATAGTTGTTTTTTGTAGAGTAGGAGTTAGAGGTTATATCGCTTCAAGAATATTACTTCAAAACGGATATAAAAACGTTAAGAATCTTATTGGTGGTTATCTTACTTATTCTTTGGCTACTTCTAATCAAGATAACCCATCTAAATTTGGAGAAGAATTTGATATGGGGCTTGTCCCGTCTAGGAGTTTTAACGTAATAACTGATGTACCTAAAAAACGCATAAGTGTTGATGCTTGTGGTTTACATTGTCCAGGACCTATTTTAAAACTTAAGTCAGAAATAGAAAAAATAGATATTGGGGATGTTCTTGAGGTTAAAGCAACTGATCCAGGGTTTTACAACGATGTTTTATCATGGTCTAAGGTAACAGGTAACAAAGTTATTTCATTGAATATGGAAAAAGGTATTGTTAAAGCTGTTATAGAGAAAGGTGGTTATAAAGAAGATGGAAGATCTAAGGGAAATGATGTAACAATTATTGTTTTTAGCGATAATTTGGATAGAGTTATAGCTTCTTTTGTTATTGCTAATGGTGCTTTAGCTATGGGTAAGAAAGTTACTATGTTTTTTACGTTTTGGGGACTTTCTGTGTTAAGAAGTTCAAAGTCTAAAGTGAAAAAGAACTTTATAGAAAAGATTTTTGGTATTATGCTTCCTAAGGGTAGTAAAGAACTTAAACTATCTAAAATGAACATGTTTGGGTTTGGTCCTTTAATGGTAAGATGGCTTATGGATAGAAAAAAAGTGGAACAACTTGAAGGTATGATAGAAAATGCTATTAAGAATGGTGTAAAAATTGTAGCTTGTCAGATGTCAATGGATCTTCTTGGGATAAAAAAGGAAGAACTTATAGATGGAGTTGAAATAGGTGGAGTAGCTTACTATCTTGAATCTAGCCAAAGTGCAGGTGTTAATCTTTTTATTTAGTAGTATAATTGAAAAATTGAGAATATTTCTTTTATTCTTTATTCTAGTGTAATAGAGGGTACGTTATGACTTACAGGGTTGAAATAGGTGTTATAGGTGGGAGTGGATTGTATTCGTTTTCTTCTGCTAATGTTGTTGATGAGGTTGATATAGATACTCCGTTTGGTAAAACATCGGATAAGATAACTATTGTTGATGTTGATGGTAGAAAGGTTGCTTTTTTGCCGAGGCATGGTAGAGGACATATTTATACACCAACAAAGATACCTATGAAAGCTAACATATGGGCTTTGAAGTTTCTGGGTGTTAGAAAGCTTATAGGTGTGAGTGCTGTAGGTAGCCTTAGAGAAGATTTAAAACCAATGGATTTTGTTATACCTAGCCAACTCATTGATTTTACTAGATGGAGAGAATTGACATTTTTTTCAACGGGGTTAGTTGGACATGTTTCTATGGCAGATCCATTTTGTATTGAGCTTTCCAAACAGATAAAAGATATTGCATCAAAGTATCTTCCAGATATTACCATACATACTAATAAAACGTATATAACTATAGAAGGTCCACAGTTTTCTAGTAGAGCTGAAAGTAATTTGTTTAGACAATGGGGAGCAGATGTAATTGGAATGACAGCAGCAGGTGAAGCAAAACTGTCAAGAGAAGCAGAAATTTGTTATTCTTTGATATCTATGGTTACTGATTACGATTGTTGGTATGAAGGACATGAAGATGTAAACGCAGAGATGGTTATGGAGTATATGAGAAAAAATACAGATAACATTTTGAAATTGTTACCTATTGTAATAAAAAACATTGATATTTCACACAAGTGTAGTTGTGAGGAAGCAGCAAAGTTTGCCATTGTTACTTCCAAAGACAGAATACCTCAGGATATAAAAAGAACTTTGTCTATATTTTACGAAAAGTATTGGGGTTAGGTATGATGAGAATACTAATTTTAGGAGCACCTGGGGCAGGAAAAGGAACACAAAGTAAGTTGATAAGTGAAATTTTGTCAATTCCTCATATTTCTACTGGCGATATTTTAAGAAATGAAATATCTTCTGGAACACCGTTAGGAAATAAAGTGAAAAGTTACGTTGAAAGTGGACAATTGGTACCTGATGAGATAATAGTAGAAGTACTTCTATCGGAAATGAGTAAAGATAAGTATAAAAATGGTTATATTTTGGATGGATTCCCTAGAAATATGAACCAGTTAAAGGTAATGGAAGAGAAAGGAATACATGTTGATAAAGTTATATTCATAGATACTTCAGAAGAAGAGATAATCAAAAGAATAACCGGAAGAAGAAGCTGCCCAAACTGTGGAAGTGTTTATAACTTGTACTATAACCCTCCAAAACAACAAAATAAATGTGATAAATGTGGTACTGAACTTGTACAAAGAAAAGATGATACTGAAGAAGTTGTAAGAAAGCGTTTAGAAACATTCAAAAATGAAACTTTACCTATAGTTGATTACTATACTAGTAAAAAAATTTTGTATAGAGTTAATGGAAATAAAAATTTTGACGATATAAAAAATGAAATATTTTCTTTGCTTGGGGTTTGAGATTAGATATGGCTAAGGATGATGTTCTTAAATTTGATGGTGTTGTAGTGAAACAGTTACCTAATTCAATATTTAAGGTGAAACTAGATAACGGAAAAGAAGTTATAGCACATCCTTCCGGTAAAATAAGATTAAATTCAATAAGGATAATTGAAGGCGATAGGGTAGTGGTTGAGTTTTCACCTTACGATCTAACGAAAGGTAGAATAGTTTATAGGTACAAATAACTATGGTAAAAGAAGGTGAAATAATATACCTTTACAATTCTCAAAAAGCAAGTTATCCTATTGTTTATAAACCTAAGGGTTTTTTTCAATGTCATTTGGGTAAGATAACTTTACCAGAGAAGTTGTGTTGGGGAGATGTTTTAGAAACTACGAAAAACCATAAGTTTTTCGTTTTAAAACCATCTCTTGAAGATTTAGTATTAAACGTTAGAAGAAAAACTAATATAATGTACCCAAAGGATATAGGTTACATTATCATGAACTCAACGATAAGAGATGGTGCTACAGTTATAGAAGTAGGTACAGGTTCTGGAGCTATGACTTCAGTACTTGCGATAATTGTGGGACCGAATGGTAAAGTTTTTTCGTTTGATAAAAATGAGGTACATTTGGAAAATGCTAAAAAAAACATTGAAAGGTACGGTTTGAAAGATAGGGTAGTGCTTCAAGTTAGAGATGTAGCAGTTGAAGGTTTTGGTGTAGAGAATGCTGATTGTGGAATAATTGATTTACCTGAACCTTGGACAATAATACCACACGCAAAAAAATCTCTTAAACCAGGATCTTCGGTAGCAATCGTAGTGCCTACCGTTGAACAGGTACAAGAAACATTCAAATCCCTAAAACAACATAATTTTACCAGAATAAAATGCGTTGAAATCCTGGAAAGAGAAATATATATAAGAGAAGGTATAACTAGACCTAAAGAACGGATGGTTTCACATACCGTATACCTTATAATAGCGTATAATACTTAAAAATGTTTCATTTTTAAAAATGTCTCATTTTGGATTGGGTTTATAGTGGGAGTATGGGTTTTAGGTTTGGTGGAAGTTTTTGGTATTTTGAAAAGAAGAGGGGGTATATGTAAAAATATATTTTTATGATAGAGTTTGTTAAAGCTGAAGCTTTAGGTAACGATTACATTTTGATTGATTTGTTTAAAAATGATAGTTACTATAGGATTTTGGATAATATTTCGGTGATAAGTCAAGTATTGTCTGATAGGCATTTTGGAATAGGTGGTGATGGTGTTATTTTGATACTTCCGCATGATAAAGAAGATTGTGAAATGAGGATATTTAATTCTGATGGTAGTGAAGCTGAGATGTGTGGAAATGGTATAAGGCAAGTGGCTAGGTACTATTACGAGCGTATAAAAAAGAAGAATAATATAAAGGTATACACTAAAGCAGGAGTTAGAGAAGTTAAGGTAATAGAAGACGGTAAACTTCTTTTTAGGGTGGATATGGGTGAAGCTGTGTTTGAATCGGATAAGATACCTATAGACAAATCAATACTTTCGAAAGATATGGTAATAAATGAGGAATTTGATTTTGGTTTTTCTAAGTATAGGATAAATCTTGTATCTATGGGAAATCCGCATTGTGTTATATTTACTGAAGATTTATCAAGTTTAGAAATTTCTGAGATAGGTCCTAAGATTGAAAAACATCCTTTGTTTCCTAATAGGACTAATGTTGAGTTTGTAAGAGTGATAAATGATAACGAGATAGCAATGAGAGTATGGGAAAGGGGAAGTGGTGAAACTATGGCATGTGGTACTGGTGCTTGTGCATCAGCTGTAGCAGCTATTGTAAATAAAATTGTTAATAGTAAAAAGTTGAGAGTTCACTTATTAGGTGGTAATTTAGATATAGAGTTAGGTGAGAACAATCGTGTTTACATGGTTGGAGGGGCAAACATAGTTTTTGAAGGAGTATGGTTAAAAGAATTGTTTTAAGATTTGGTGTTTTCGTATTCGAATTTAGCTAATCCTGCTGCTCCTAACATTCCTGCTGTATTGCCAAATTTGGATATCATTATTTTAAGATCTTCCCTTAAGGGTGATAGTACGTTTTCAAGTGCAATTTTTTTAACAGGTTCTAGAAGAAAATCACCTGCTAACGATACTCCACCACCTATAACTACAATTTCAGGGTTGAAAATATTAATTAAGGAGGATAATCCTAATCCAAGATAAAAAAACATATTGTTAACGATACTAACACAAAAGGTATCTCCTTCTTTAGCTAGATCAAAAACAACTTTAGCATCTATTTTTTCATCGGGGTAATCCTTTAGTTTTGTATCTATGTTTCTTTTTTTATACGATAGAGCATTTTTTATAAGTGCTGTTGCTGAGGCATAAGCTTCCCAACAACCAAATTTACCACAATTACATTGTACACCGTTAGGAACTATTGTCATATGTCCTACTTCGCCTGCATAGCTTTTAAAGCCTCTGTATAATTTACCATCAATGATTATTCCTCCACCTATTCCGGTACCTAAAGTTATTCCTATAACGTGTTTTTTGTCTTTAGCAACTCCAAAAGCAATTTCACCTAAAGCAAAGTTATTAGCATCGTTATCAACAAAAACAGGTTTATTAAACTTGTTTTTTATGTATTCTACTATGTTTACGTTCTTAGCTCCAGGAATAGCTGGCATTTCCCTTATAATTCCTTTTTCAAAATCAACTGGTCCAGGAATACCTATACCAATTGCATGTACGTTGTTATCCCTAATAAGGTTAGATATTAATTTTTCTATATTTAGTATAACTTTTTCCCAGCCTAAATTTGCTTCTGTAGGTATTATTAAACTTGAAATTATTTTACCTTCATCGTTAACAACTCCAGCTTTTATATTA
>CALFVP010000175.1 GCA_937928175.1 uncultured bacterium
CAATTGGTTTGTAGTACGGTAGTTTATTGTTTATAGGATCGTGTAGTTCTTCTGGAGATATTTTACTTAGCTCCGGAATGTACTTTTTTATGTATACACCGAAAGGATCAAATTTTTTTGCCTGAAGTATGGGATTAAATATTCTTAAAGGTTTAGGATCTGGCCCTACAGAAGCATTCCATTGCCAGTTCCCAACGTTCACTACTTCGTCGTAATCTAAAAGGTGTTCCATAAAAAATCTTTCACCTATTCTCCAATCTACAATTAGATCTTTGACTAAAAAATTTGCTACTATCATCCTAGCTCTATTGTGTATCCAATTTTCTGTTTTTAGTTGTATTATTGCAGCATCAATTATTGGGTAACCAGTTTTTGCCTGAAAAAAGGCATTTATTAATTCTTCTCTGTTTTGCCATTTTATTTTTCTTCTCTTTTCTTGAAATTCGAGATCTTTAAATTGTGGAAAATTGTACTTTATATGGTACCAAAATTCTCTCCAAGCAAGTTCTTTTATGTATTGACATTCATTCCCAGAGATTTGTTTAACCTTAATGTATAACTTCCTAAGAGATATTACACCAAACCTAATGTAAGGAGAAAGTTTTGAACTACCATCAATGTCCAAATTGTTCCTAGTATTTTCGTAATTGCTGAAATCAAATTCATTAATTCTTTCTAATGCTTTGTTTGGATCCCAATGTAAATTGGGTTTACTTTTTATTTCGTTTTTCAATAAAAAAATGTCTTTTTCTTCCAATGTGGGTGTATTTATTCTATGAATGGGTTTTCCTATTTCTAGATCTAAATTCTTTTTCCATTCGTAGAAAAAGGGTGTAAAAACTTTCCTATAAGGTATTTCAGTAATGTTAGAAAGAAAATTATCAACTATAGGGAAAAATTTAATTCCTTTATTTTTGCATAAACTTTCTACTTTCATTTCTATTTCTTCTACTGTCCATGAAAAAGATTTGCTTGTAAATATCGCTTCTGGTTTGTATTTTTCTATTAGTCTTTCAAAAACGATGATTGGATCTCCATAAAAACAGTATAACTTCCCTCCCAAGTTTTTTATTTCTTCTGTTAACTTAATTATACATTTTATTACAAAATCTGTCCTTTCATCATAGTTGAATTTATTGAGTATTTGAGGAATAAAAATAAATACAGGAATAATTTCAAGAGAGCTACTACAAGCCTTTTGTAAAGCTCTGTTATCATCTATTCTGAGATCTCTTTTAAACCAATATATTGCTCTTTTGTACACGTTAGAATTTTTATTGAAGTACCTTTAAGTTATCAAAATTTAGTCTAAAACAATTTATTGAGATTTACTTTAACATTTTGTTTTTTATTGTTTTTTTTATTATAATAATTCTTAGGAGGATTTTATGAAAAATATTTTTATCTTTGGTTGGTTTACACTATTTTTTTCTTTTGTTTTAGGTTTTTTTGCTTTTCCTGAAACAATTGAAGAAATAGAAAATATACTTGTTAACCATAAAGAAGAAGGATACAGTTTTGTTAAGAAGTTGGGTTATGGTTCTTGGAAGGTTAGTTTGACCTTTGGAGATACCAAAAAAGATGTTTACATCTACGTTAGTCCCAATAAAAACAATCCTGAGTTTGATATAGTTTACGTTTATACAGGAGTTAAAGTATACGATGATTCTGGGCTAAAAAATGCTTTCAATGATTTAGTTTTTGCTTTAGAGAGAAATTCTGCTTCTTCTGAATGGGGAACTTTTTCACTTTACAAAGAAAAAGGTAAATGGTATTTGGATTACAATGTAAAAATTAGGAGAAAATATGCTAATGAAAACCATCTTATGAACGCTATTGGTTGGGTTGTTGGTGCTGTAGTTGGATACGAAAAACAATTTTAGTTTTTAATAGATTTTAATTTAAGTTTTTTGCTTTTTCAATGAATTTTTTATACTCGGTTTCGTTTTTGAGGTTTTTATATTTGTTACCAAGCTTTATGTATAAACTTCTCAGTTCTGATTTAAAAGTTTTTTCATCGAATTCTTCCCAATTAGGTGAATATAAAAACCTCTCACCAACTTCTACTGCTTCCTCAAGTTTCCCCACTTTCTCGAGAGATTTTATTAACCTATAACATACAAAAGCATTGTTTGTTATGGTTAGGAGTTTTTTGTAAACTATCACTGAGTTATTATACTTTTTTTGTTTAAAGTAAATGTTACCTATTATTGACAATGTTATAGGGTTATCTTTATTTTCAAGCGTTAGTGATGTTGAGAGGTACTTTATAGCTTTGTCAAATGAGTTTTTTCTGTAATAGCATAATCCTATCATTCTGTACGGAAGTGGATCTGTAGGATTAAGTTCTATTGCTTTCTCAAAGTTTTCTATTGCCTTTTCATAGTATTCAAGTTTGTAAAACGACATTCCTTCTGAAATGTATGTAGAGTATACGCTTTTTGATAGTAGTTGTTTAGGTAAAATTAGTATTGTGGTTAGGGTTAACGATGTTATAATTAGCTTATACATAATTATATTTTACTTTTTTTGCTTTTGTTTTTCTATGTTTTTTGTTGTTTTGTAAAATTTTTCTAATTTGAAAGTAACTGAGTTTTATATTAAAATTTCAAGTACTTTCAAGAGGTATTTATGGGTAGAGTTGTATACAGAGTAGGTAAAGTTGTTAGTGATAAGATGGATAAAACTAGGGTTGTTGTGTATGAATACTATAAGATGCATCCTCTTTATAAAAAGTTTGTAAAGAGAAGGACTAAGTTTTATGTACATGATGAAAATAATGAGAGTAAAGTTGGTGATATTGTTAAAATAAAGTTTACTAGGCCTTTGAGTAAATTGAAAAGGTGGAGGCTTGTTGAAATTTTAGAGCGTTCACGAAAAGTTGAAGATACTAATGTTTAGGAGGTAATTATGGTGCAACTTACTACGTATTTAAATGTAGCGGATAATACTGGTGCTAAAGAGATAATGTGTATAAAGGTTTTACCTGGAAACAAAAAGTATGCTACTGTAGGTGATGTTATAGTTGCCAGTGTAAAGAAAGCTATTCCTAACGGTATGGTTAAAAAGGGAGATGTTGTTAAGGCTGTTGTTGTTAGAGTCAAAAAAGAGATAAGAAGACCTGATGGTTCTTATGTTAGGTTTGATGATAATGCTGCTGTTATTATAGACAATTTTGGTATGCCAAAGGGTACTCGTGTTTTTGGACCTGTTGCAAGAGAACTTAGGTACAAAAACTTTACAAAGATACTATCTCTTGCTCCTGAAGTTGTTTAGGAGGAGTGTATGCCAGAGAGAAAAGCTAAAACTAAACTTAAAAAAGGAGATACTGTTATAGTTATAGCAGGTAAAGATAAAGGTAAAGTTGGAGAAATTATTGATTTTGTTGGTGATAGGGTTTACGTTAAAGGGGTTAACCTTATAAAGAAAACTTTGAGAAAAACAAAAGATAATCCTAAAGGTGGTATAATAACTACTGAAGGAAGTATTCATATATCCAACGTTATGATATACAATAAAAAGTTAGGTAAAGGAGATAGAATTGGTGTTAAGTTTGTTAACGGTAAAAAGGTTAGAGTCTTTAAAAAGACGGGGGATTACATAGATAAAGTTTAGGGGGTAGGTCATGGCTAAAAGAAAGTCTTTAGTAGAAGTTGGTGAAGGTATTAACATACGATCTTTTATTCCTAGGAGTAAGAAATTGTACGATGAAGAAGTAGTTAAAAAACTTATGGATGAATTTGGGTATAAATCAATAATGGCAGTTCCTAAGCTTGAGAAAATAGTTGTTAATGTTGGATGGGGAGAAGCTGTTTCTGATCCTGATTCTTTGGATGTTGTTGTTGATGAGCTTACACTTATGACGGGACAGAAAGCTGTGAAAACTTACGCTAAAAAGTCTATTTCAAACTTTAAGATAAGAAAAGGTTTAGCTATAGGCGCTAAAGTTACACTAAGAAAAACACTTATGTACAATTTTTTTGATATTCTTGTAAATATCGCTTTGCCTAGGACAAAGGATTTTAACGGTGTTAGTACCAAAGGATTTGATGGAAGAGGTAATTTTTCGTTTTCTATAAAAGAACAAATTGTTTTTCCTTCCATAAAGTATGAAATGATAAAACAAGTTCATGGCTTAGATGTAACTATAGTTACTACAGCAAAAACAGATTTAGAAGCATATAAACTTCTAAAATATCTAGGATTTCCTTTTAAAGAAAAGGATTAGGAGGTTTTTAGAATGGCAAAGAAATCTTTGATTGTAAAACAACAAAGAGAACCTAAATTTAAGGTAAGAAAGTACAATAGATGTAAGAATTGTGGTAGAGTTAGAGGTTATATAGGAGATTTTGGGCTTTGTAGGTTATGTTTTAGAGAGTTTGCTCATAGGGGCTATTTACCCGGTGTTAGGAAAGCTTCTTGGTAGGAGGAAATTATGGGAATTGTTGTAGATACAGTTGGAGATGCATTAAATAGAATAAAAAATGCTGGTAATGCTGGTGCTAAATATGTAGTAGTCAAAAAATCTAAGTTTCTAGCTAAGATTTTGGATATAATGAAAGAAAACGGATATATAGAATCTTACGAAGATGATCCAGATTGTAAGTATTCTTTTAGAGTTAACTTAAGGTATTATAACGGAAAACACGTTATAAGAGAGATAAAAATGCTTAGTCGTCCTTCTAGGAGGTTGTATCTCGGTTATAGGGATATTAAACCTTACAAAAACAATATGGGAATTGTTATAGTTTCTACTTCCAAAGGTGTTATGACTAGTGTTGAGGCTAAAAGGTTAAAAGTTGGTGGAATGTTAGTTTGTGCTATTTGGTAGGAGGAATTTATGTCTAGAGTAGGTAAAAAGCCTATTATTTTGCCAGAAGGTGTTACTGCTTCATTGAATAACGATGTTTTAGTTGTTAAAGGTAAGCTAGGAGAACTGAAGCTTAATATACATCCTATTGTTAGTGTTAGTGTAAAAGATAAAGAGATAACTGTTACCCCTAAAGGTGAAAGTAAGTTTGCTAGATCTATGTGGGGTACTACTAGAGCTCTTATAAATAATATGGTTATAGGTGTTTCAAATGGTTTTACTAAAAGGCTTACTTTAGTTGGTGTAGGATACAGAGCTAGAATGGAAGGTAATAAATTGGTTCTTAACGTTGGTTATTCTCATCCTGTTGAGTTTGTACCACCAGAAGGTATAAAATTTAATGTTGAGGAACAGGTTAAAATTACTGTTAGTGGTTGCGATAAAGCTTTGGTAGGGCAAGTTGCTTCTAATATAAGATCCACCAGAAAACCTGAACCTTATAAGGGTAAAGGTATTAGGTACGAAAATGAAGTTATTGTGCTTAAGGAAGGTAAAAAATCTAAGTAGTGGAGGTAAATTATGATAAACAAGATTGAGAAGAAAAACGAAAGAAAAGAAAGAAGAAAAAAGAGAGTCAGAAGTAAGATATTTGGCCTTCCGAATAGACCTAGGGTTTCTTTTTTCAAATCTAACAAGTATATTTACGCTCAGGCCATAGATGATATAAATGGTGTTACTATAGCTAGTGTTTCATCTATATCGAAGGAACTTGATAAGAAGTTAGGGGATACTGTTGAGGATGCTAAGGTTTTGGGTGCTATGCTTGCTAAAAAACTTCTTGAGAAGAAAATAAATAAAATAGTTTTTGATAGGAATTTCTATAAATATCATGGTGTTGTTAAATCTTTTGCTGATGCTATGAGAGAGAATGGAATAGAGTTTTAGGAGGAGGTTATGGAAGGAGAGAAATTAAAGGAAAAAGTTTTGATGGTTAGGAGAGTTGCAAAAGTTGTTGAAGGTGGTAAAAGATTACATTTTAATGCTCTTGTTGCTGTTGGTGATGGAGATTCAATGGTTGGTATAGGTTACTCAAAAGCTAACGAGCTCATAGATGCTGTAAGAAAAGCAATAAATAAAGCAAAGAAAAATATGTTTAAAGTTAAGTTTCAGAAAAATCAAAGAACTATTCCTCATGAAGTTGAGGTAGAGTATAAATCATGTAAACTAATTATGAAGCCTGCTGCACCTGGTAGTGGTATCATTGGTGAAACTAATTTAAGAAGTATACTTGAGCTTGCAGGGTATCATGATGTTATTACCAAAATTATTGGTTCAACAAACCCAATTTTAGTTGCAAAGGTTGCTATTATGGCTTTGAATTCGCTTGAAACGGTTGATGAAGTTGCTAAAAGAAGAAATATACCTATAAGCAAAGTTTTTCAAATTTCTGAATAGTGTTAAAAGAAAATTTTATTGGGGGAATTTATGCTAAATGTTAAAAGACCTAAGTATGTTAAAGATCCTAAGAGAAAAGGTATTGGTATTGGTTCTGGTATTGGTAAAACTTCTGGTAGAGGAGGAAAAGGTCAAACAGCGAGAGGTAGAGGTAAAGTTGCACCGTACTTTGAAGGAGGACAAACACCATTGTATAGAAGATTACCTAAAAGAGGGTTTAACTCTAAATTTAAGGTAGAATACGATATTGTAAACGTTGATAAACTTAACGTTTTTGATGATGGTGCTGAAGTTAGTTTAGAGACTTTGAAAAGTAAGGGGTTAGTTAGTGGTAAAAATCCTGTTAAAATATTAGGTAGCGGCGAAGTTAAGGTTAAAAACCTTGTTATTAAGGTCAATAAAATTTCTAAATCTGCTAAAGAGAAGCTAGAAAAAAATGGGTGTACTATTTCTTTGGTTTAAATTGAACTTGGATGTGTTTTTGTTTTAAAATTAGTTAATCTTAAACGGGGTTATTATGGCAAAGAAAAAAGA
>CALFVP010000176.1 GCA_937928175.1 uncultured bacterium
AACATGTTTCCTGGTATAATTGAGGGAAATGGCAGGGTTTTTGGGGAGGTTTATGAAGTTGATGAAAAAACTCTTTTTAAGCTTGATGAAGCTGAAAATGTGTTTAAAGTGAAAGGTGCAGATATTGGTTTGTCAAAGAGGGTAAAAGTTAAAGTAAAGTCTAGCGATAACAAAGAGTTTGAGGCTTGGTGTTATGTTTTTATACAAGGTATCGAAAATTCTACTAAAATAGAATCTGGGGATTGGGTTGAGTTTTGTAAAAACATTCTCAATAATGATTTTCTTTTTGAAGTCTTCTACAAATCTCTGGTGTTCTTTTTCGTAATTTTCGTAGTTTTCTACGTTGTTATCGAATTCGCTGAAAAAGTATATTTTTATCTTTGGTTCTGTACCTGAAGGTCTTACTGTAAATCTGTTTCTATTTTCTAAGTTTATTATTATGGTATTTGATATCGGCAAATCTGTTTTGTATTCTTCTTTTGTATTTTTTGTAAAGTCCTCAATAGTTCTATTTTTTAGGTCTATTCTAGATATTACTTTATGTCCCCCAAAGTTGTTGAATTTTTGATTTCTTAGTTTGTCTATAATGTTTTCTATTTTCTTTGTACCTTCTACTCCTTCAAATTCTATTGATAATAGTGTTTCAATGTGTATTCCGTATTTTTTGTAAATTTCTGTAAGGTAATCTTTTAATGTTCTACCTTCTTTTAGTAAATCTTCTACCATGAGTGAAAGTATACATGTAGATATTACTGAATCTTTATCTCTTACATCATCTCCGTATAAGTAACCTATGCTTTCCTCGCAACCAAATATAAACCTTTTTTTCCCTTCAAATTCTCTTATTTTTTCACCGATGTATTTGAATCCTGTTAAGGTTAGAAATGTTTCTATTCCAAAATTGTTTGCTATTTTTCTTATGAGATCCGTTGTAACTATTGTTGTAACTATAAATCCATTTTCTGGAAGTGTGCCTTTTTGTAGTAATTTTGATAGTATCCAGTTTAACATCATTGAAGCTATTTGGTTTCCCGAGAATATGTATTCTTTATCCGATATTATTCCTGCTCTTACTCTGTCTGCATCTGGGTCTGCTGCTAGAAATACGTCTGCTTTCTCTTTTCGTGCTAGTTCTATTACTCTTTTGAAAGAATTGTCATCTTCGGGGTTTGGTGATGGTACTGCTGAAAATGTTCCATCAGTTGTACATTCTTCTTCAACTAAAAATACGTTTTCAAAACCGATAAATTTTAATGCATCAACTGTTAGATTTATTGAAGTTCCGTGAAGTGGTGTATAAGCTATTTTTATATTTTTCCTAAACGTTTTGTCTTCTATATTGTAAAGTTCTAAAAGATTTACTTTTAAAACTTTTAGGTATGCCTCTTTTACTTCTTCCAGTACTTCTTGGAAAAGAGGAGATTTTTTTATTTCTTCTTCTATTTTTATTTCTTTTGATGAAGATATTTTGTAAACTTCTTCAATTATTCCCTTATCATGTGGTGAAACTACCTGAGCTCCGTCTTCCCAATATACTTTGTACCCGTTGTATTCTGGTGGATTGTGAGAAGCTGTTATCATAATTCCACTAGATGCTTTTAGGTACCTTATTGAGAAAGATATAAATGGTGTTGGCATTGGTTTTTTGATAAAGTAGCATTTTACATTGTTACCAATTAGTACTTTTGCAGTTTCTATGGCAAATTCGTAAGAATTTTTTCTCGTATCGTATCCTATTACACAGGATAATTCTTTGTTCGGATTCGATTTTTTAAGATAGTTCACAAGTCCTTGTGTAGCTATCCATACGTTGAATTTATTCATCCTGTTAGTACCTATTTCCATTTTACCTCTCATTCCTCCAGTTCCAAATTCAAGTTTTCGGTAAAAACTATCTTCAAGTTTTTTGTACTCTCCTAAGTTTATTAAATTGATTACGTATTCTTTTACTTCTTCACCAAATTCTTCTATCCATGTTGTTATGTTTTTTTTCGCTTCGTTTGAGATTGGTACACCGTTAAGTATTTCTTTCATTTTTACCTCCAAAATTCTTTAAAAGTAAAATCCTTAAAGGATTTAATTATTAATTTCTTTTGTGTTTTTTTTCAAGAATAGATTTAACTTATGCTTATTAAAAGTTGAAATTATATTTACTTTCCTTCCATACTAAAGGTATGAGGTTTACAATTTTAGTTATAGCATTTATTTTTTTATTCTTAAGTAATTTAAGTGCATTTTTACTTAGTTATAAACTTTCAACTAACAATATATATAGACTAAAGGTGTATACAAAACAAGACATTTACATAGATGGTTTATTTTTTAGAACTGTTGAGGCGATGTCTAAGATAACTTTACAACCTTATGCTTATAGGGAAATAGAGGGTAGAAATTACGTTGTGTTTAAATATCTTTTCTACTATATGAATAGGACTCAGAAGGATATTGAATATAAGTTGTCTAAAGTTGAGGAAGTTGATGTTATTGTTGGACCTGACGGTGATATGAAAGTCCTTAAAGATTCTTACCTTCCACCCAGAAGAGGCATACCTTCATTTAACAATTCTTCGGTAGCTAAGGGTAGTAAATGGCAAGCTGTGGGAGAAGACGTGTTTACTGAGAAGGATGAGATAGTTAAGGTTAGAAGTGTTGTAAACTATTATGTTGATGATGTTATTATGAAAGAAGGTAAAAATTTTGTTGTATTCAATGCCGATTACAATTTTTTCTTCAATAATCCAAATGGTAAGTATATTAAGGATATAAAACTTTCATCATCTACGAAGTATAATTGGAATGTTGTTGAAGGTATTTTTTCTGAATATAGGGAAATTTTTGATATAACCAAGACCTACCTACCTGGATATGTTTACAATTCTACAAGACACCAAGGTAGTTCTGTGGGTATTATGGAAATTATACCTATAAATATTGCTAAACAGTATAAACTTGCTAGAGAAATAGAAAAAATTAGCTCTGAGGTTTCTGTATCACCACCTGAAAATAACGAAGTGAAGATAAATATGTCTGATATACTTTTCGATTTAGGTAGTTATACAATAAAACCTAATTACAGAAAAATGCTTGAAAATCTTGCTAATGTTCTTAAAAATTACACAGAAATAGATATTTTGGTAGAAGGACATACTGATGATGTTGGTACAAGGGAGTTTAATCTAGTTCTTTCGGAAAATAGAGCTAAATCTGTTGCTAATGTTCTAATACAAAGTGGTATAAGGCCTGACAAAGTTTCTTACCGTGGTTATGGTCCAGATAAACCTATTTTGCCAAATATCTCCGATGAAAATAGAGCAAAAAACAGAAGGGTTGAGATAAAACTTATTTGGGGAAAATAATTTATTTGGAGGCTTTGTTATGATTAGAAGTAAAATTCCTAATAAGTTAAATGTTGTTTTAATATCAGATTGTATGAATTATTTTTTTAGTAACTGGGAGGAAGTTTTCAATTTTGAAAGGTACTTTTTGTGTAATTTTTCACGTTCTGTCTCTAGTTTAGGGAATGATGTTTACGTAGTTTTACCTTTTCACAAAAGTTTAGAAGTGAGTAGGGAATTTAAGGAATTGAAATTTGTGAAATCTGAGGAAATTGTAGTTTTTGATAAGAATGAGGGAAATGAGATAAATGTTGAAGTTATGTTTTATAACTGTGGTGGGATTAACTTGATTTTTGTAAAATCTCCTATACTATCTGATAGAGATGGTTTTTTAAAGGATCCAAATAATGGGATGTTCTATCCAGATAATTTATTTAGGTTTGCACTGTTTGCAAAAGCTGCTTTGGAGTCTTTGAAGGTTATACCGTTTAAACCAGATGTTGTTCATGTGATTGGTAAGTGGTCTAGTTTAGCAGTTATATATCTAAAGACGCTTTACAAGTATGACAATTTTTTTAGAAAGTCTAAAGTAGTTTTTACTATTCCTTCCCTTTTAGATGTTCCTTTGTTTGTTGTTGATCAGTATCCCATGCTTGGTTTAGATTGGGGGTTGTATAGGTATGAATTTTTGGAATTTTATGGAAAAATTAACCTTGTTAAAGGTGCTATAATTTTTAGTGATATTACTACTTTTTGTAGTAACTCTTTTGTTGAGGAAGCTAAGAAATCAGAGTTTGGTAAAGGTCTTGAAGGAGTTATACTTCAAAGAGTTAATGAAAAGAAGATTAGTGCTGTTTTACCAGGAGTTAGCAGTAATTTTCTACCTCAAGACAATAGTAGTCTTTCAAAAATAGGTGCTAATTATTCTAGGGGTAACCTTTCTGGTAAGAAAAAAGCTAA
>CALFVP010000177.1 GCA_937928175.1 uncultured bacterium
TAATATTCTCTATATCCAAACTCAAATCCTTACCATACCTCTTAACGTAATTATCACCGTAATACTCAGAGTTATAAACACTTTTAACTTTCCTATAGTATTCTATAGGATTTTCTCTCTGTAGGGTAAAACAATCTAAACACCTATACAGCTTATTGTAAACTTCCTTAACACGAAAAGAAGAACAAACATAACAATTCATAAAAACTAATGAAACATTTTATACACCTTGTTTATTTTTTCTATACCTTTTTCTATAGTTTTATCGCTTGCAGCAAACGATAACCTAAAATGAGTATTTCTCTCAGAAAATACGTTTCCAGGAATTATTAAAACTCCTTCACTTATACACTTATTAACAAATTCTTCAACAGAAACAGAAATTCCTTTAGGAGAAGGGAAGATATAAAACGCACCTTCAGGCTTAACAATATCAAAATTATCCTTAAGACCTTCAAAGACCATATCTCTCTTCATTTTATAACTTTTTATGTACTCTGACATATCATAATCCAAAGCTTTTATAGAAGCATACTGAGCAAACGAAGGAGCACAAACAAAAGTGTACTGTTGTAGTTTTATCATTTCTTTAATTATAGCATAAGGACCAAAAGCATAACCAACTCTCCAACCTGTCATAGCGTAAGTTTTGGAAAAACCACCTAAAAGTACAGTTCCATCAGGATAAATGCTAGCAATAGAAAAAAATTCTACATCGTAAACAAACTCATCGTATATCTCATCGGAAACCACTAAAAGGTTATTAGATTTAGCAATTTCGTATACAGTAAATATATCCTCCTTACTAAGGACTTTTCCAGTAGGATTAGAAGGAGAATTTATCACAATAGCTTTAGTTTTCTCAGTAATTTTACTCTCAATTTCTCTTTTTTTATCCGACAAACTAAAATTTGGGTAAGTGTCAATTATAACAGGTTTACCACCAAAGAGATTCGTAAGATGTTTGTACATAACAAAATAAGGGTCAAAAATTATTATCTCATCATCCTCATCCAAAATAGACATAAGAAACAAAGCTATACCACCAGAAACACCAGAAGTTATTAAACAATCATCTTTAGTGTACTTTGTACCCTTTTTCTTATTGATAAAATCAGCAAGTTTTTCCCTTAGAGGATCTATACCTTGAGTGATGGTATACTTATTAAAGCCCATCTCTATTGCTTTTATCGCTTCTTTTTTTATATCATTAGGAACATCAAAATCAGGTTGACCTATACTAAGATTTATAGGATCCTCTATCTTTTGAGCTAAATCAAAAACTTTCCTTATTCCAGAAGAATCAACTTTTTTACTCTTTTCAGAAATAAAAATACTAGCATCCTCTATTCTTCTCATGAATTCCATTATAAACAAGTAATAGAAACAAAATCAAAAACAGTAAAAAAACTTAAATATCATTAAGTTTAACATTCCTAGGTCCACAAAAGATATCTTTAACCCTTAACCCCAAAGAAAAGAGGTAATTGTAATCCACAAACTTTCTAATAAATACTCCTAGAATTGAGGGAGGAATAACTATTCTGAATGGTTTTTCAATAATCGCTGATGCTTTGTATCTCGAAAACTGTAAAACTATACCTTTAAACGATAAATTCAACTTTTTCATAGGTTTGTTTTGAATTGAATTTATAACATTCTGAGCTGCTAAACTACCCATCTGTATTGCAAACTGAGCAAGCTGAATAGGAAAAACTTTTTGATTCTCTGGGAAAGCTATATCTCCTATAGCCCACAAGTTAGGAATACCCTTAACCCTTAAATACTCATCAACTAATATTCTACCTTGAGCACCTTTCTCAAATTTAATTCCTGATAAATTTTCTATCTTCTCAACTAAGCTACTAGGTTTAACACCAGCACTCCAAACTAGTATATCGTAACTGTACTTCTTATCATCATTACAATAAACAACGTTACTACTAACCTTAGAAACACAAGAGTTATAAAATATCTTAATGTTATTTTTTAATAAATATTTTTCAACTGATTTTGAAAGAGGTTCTGGTAAAGTCGGTAAACATCTTTCTTTAGCCTCAAGTATAGAAATATCTGGAAGCATTTTATACTTTCTGATTAAATGACTTGTTTGAGAAGCTAACTCAACTCCCACAGAACCAGCACCTACAACTAAAACTTTAGGAGAAACTTTCCTTTTAATAAAATCATCTAAAATTGTAACATACTTTTTTAAATCTCTTTCATTATAAAACATTAACGCATTTTCCTTAACTCCCTCTATCCTAAAATCATTCGGTTCAACACCAAAAGATAAAACTAACTCATCGTACTTAATAACTTCTCCATTTAGGTAAACTTCCTTCTTGCCAACATTAACACCACTAATCTCACCTTTAACAAAACTAAAGTTTTTACAATTCTTAAAAATCTTTTCATAATCAACTATTACTATCTCCTCTCTTTCAAATACAAATGATGGCAAGGTAGGCATAATACATTGGTAATCGTTCCTATCAACTAAAATAACCTTCAATTCATCACCTTTGTAAAGTGAAAGTATCTTTTTAGCAAAGGTAACACCAGCAAAACCACCACCTAACACAACTACTTTATACATAAATCCTCCTTGCTTAAAAAATACAAGTATAACAAAAGATTTTAACTGCAAAACAAATTAAACTTCAAACTTAACACAAAAAACAAATTCAATTACGTTATACATTCTTTTAAAGATAACTCTGGATTTGAAAAATTTTGGAAACTGTAGTAAATTTTTAAGAGGAGGTAAAAATGAAAGTAATTTCAATTCTACTTTTAATTATTTCATTACAACACTTACTGTACGCTAAAGACAAAAACCAGTATCCCCCTTTCATATTTAAATCCCAAACACTAGAAGGCAAAGAAATAAATTTAGCAGACTACGTAGGTAAAAAGCTGATAATTGTAAATTTTTGGGCTACATGGTGTCCACCATGTAGATACGAAATACCTGACCTTATAAACCTTCAAGATGAATTTAAGGAAGATATAATAATAATTGGAGTATCCCTAGATAACCAAAAAAAAGAGTTAGAGATATTCTCTCAAAAAAATAAATTCAATTATCCATTGGTTCACGATACATACGGAATTAACAGACTATACGGTGGGATATCAGCAATACCAACAACCTTCATTATAAATTATGAAGGTAAAATTGTTGAGAGAATAGTAGGAGCGAGAAGTTTAGATTCATTCAGGAGTTACGTAACAAAATACATTAAAAAGAAGAGTAAAGAAAAGTGATATTTTTAACCTCCAGCAATAGCAGGAAGAATTGATATAACATCGTTTTCATTTATTTTTGCATTTTCTCCGCCAAGTTCACGAGCACTAACATCATTTATAAATACAGCTAGAAACTTTTTCATATTGTTGTTTTCATCAAACAACCTATCTTTAAGGTTTGGGTAAATTTCTACCAATTTCAGTAACGCATCTTTTAAAGTTTGACCTTCAAATTCTATTTCAACTTCCTTATTGTTTGAAACCCAAACCCTAAGAGGAGCTGGAATCTTTACCAAAACTTTCATTACTACTTCCTCCAAAAACTAGCTGTCTTATTTTAAAAATTACTGTTACAAAGTTACAAAAACGAGTAAAGAATTTCTTTCTTTTGATCATCTGTAAGTTCAAGAGGTTTAGAAAATATACCACCTTGTCTAATAACAGGATCCAACTGATCGTAAGGTAGTTTATCTTGGTTTATGTAAAATACACCAATAGGTATTTTATCTTCCCATTCTGTTGATCTTTGTATTGCTTGAGATAAATCGTAAGGATTGTGTCCAACATCTTCAAGTTTATATATTCTTTCTTTATACCACTGGTATGTATTTTTCTTATTGTAAGTTACACAAGGTGAAATGTCATCAATCAAAGCAAATCCTTTATGTTGTATAGCTTTAACAATAATTTCTGACATATGTTCAAGTTCTCCTGAAAATGTTCTTGCAACGAATGTAGCACCAGCAGATATAGCCAAGAATATTGGACTAAACGAATACTCATAGTTTCCCTCGGGGGTAGACTTAGTTTTACTACCAAAATCACTAGTTGGTGAAGTTTGACCTGTTGTTAATCCATATATTTGGTTATTCATAACAAGGTAAGTTATATCTATATTTCTCTTACAAGCATGTATAAGGTGTCCTACTCCTATACCATATCCATCGCCATCACCACCAGCAGCTATAACTGTAAGGTTAGGGTTTGCCATTTTCATACCTTCAGCAGTAGGTAAAGCCCTACCATGCAAACTATGATAACCGTAAGATTTTATAAAATGTGGTAAATTAGAAGAACAACCTATACCAGAAACTATAACAACCTGTGAGGGATCAAGAGAAAGCTTAGATAAAGCAATTTGTAATCCTCTTAGTAATCCGTAATCACCACAACCAGGACACCATGTAGGATTAAGGTTAACTTGAAAATTTTTTATATCAACTGCTTGCATAAAACCTCCCTATAAATACTTTTTGGATTCTTCAAAAAGATACAAAGGTGTAAAAGGTTCACCATCATACTTAAGTATTTTCTTTTCTATACTATACCCTGTTTCCATTCTAAGAAGCTTAGAATACTGAGAAGTATAGTTATTTTCAACTATAACTACATTTTTGTACTTAGAAAGAATTTCTGCTATTTCTTTTTTAACAGGATATACGTATTCAACATGAACATGGTTAACCTTTATTCCTTTCTTTCTTAAAATATTCGAAGTTTCTTTTATAACTCCGTACGTTGATCCCCAACCAACAAAAGTTATATCAGGATTGTCATCACCTTCAACAACAGGAAGACCAAAATCTTTTACTATATATTCCATTTTTCTCATTCTTTTTTCCATCATCTTTTTTCTCTTTTTTTCATCTGTGTAAACATCACTTATTAGTACTCCATCTTCATCGTGCTCATCTGTAGCAGCTACATAACAAACACCACTAGTACCTGGCAAAACCCTAGGTGAAACACCTGTAGGAGTATCTTTATACCTTAAATACTTTTCACCGTTTAAAGTTGTAACAATTTCACCTCTTTCTATTTTTATTTTTGAAGGATCGATTTCCTCAAAAGGAATACCATAATACCCATTAGAAAGCAAGAAATCCACAAGTAAAATAACAGGAATTTGGTATTTTTCAGCTATGTTCAAAGCCTCAGCAGACATATAAAACGCACTAACAGGATCTTTAGGAGCAATAATAGCTTTTGGATAATCTCCTTGCGATGCACCTAAAGCTTGAAATAGATCTCCCTGCTCTGTTTTTGTAGGTAAACCAGTTGATGGTCCACCTCTCATAGAATTAACTATAACAACAGGAGTCTCAGTCATAGCAGCAGAACCTATAGCTTCAGTCATAAGAGAAAAACCTCCACCAGAAGTGGCACACATAGCCCTAGTACCAACAAACCCAGCGCCTATAGCCGCATTAACAACCGCAATCTCATCTTCAAACTGTTTAACAACAATACCATACTTAGCACCGTTAGAAGCAAACCAGTGAAGTATAGAAGTAGCAGGAGTCATAGGGTAAGCAGCATAAAACTTGCATCCTCCTATTGCTGCACCAGCAGCTATAGCATAATTACCAGTTATAACGTAATACTTTTTGTCCTGTCTCTTTATACCAAAATCGTAAGAAATACCAGTATTATTGTACCCAGCCTCCATAACCTCTATATTAGCATTAACAACTTCTTCGTTTTTCTTACCAAAAGACTTCCTTATAACATCTTTCAAAAGTTCACTATCAAGACCAACAATCTTAACAACAGCACCTAATAGAAGAATATTCTGCATTATAGCTTGCTTAGAATGCTGAGGTGATAGTTCCCTAAGAGAAAGAGAAACATAATTAACATCACTTCTTTCTTGATCAACCTTAACCTTATCAGAATTGTAAACTATAAAACCACCAGGTAATACACTATCCTTATGCCTATAATACTCAGACTGATTTAACGGAACAAGAATATTAGGATTATCACCATGAGTGTAAACTTTATCGTTAGAAATCTTCATCTGAAGCCAAACAAACCCACCCCTTATCACAGATTGGTAACTATTGTAAGCACATAAACCTAACCCCATCCTAGAAGCTAACTTAGAAAGAGTATCACCAAAAGAAGCCACACCATCACCAGCACTACCAGCAACCCTAACAACAACCTCTCCAAAATCTTTTTCCAACATAACTACCTCTCCCAAATTTTAATAAAATATAATAAAAATCCACAAAATAAGTCAAATTTTTTGTTTGTATTAAATCTTTAGTAAAAATGTTTCATTTTTAAACTTTGTTTACTAAAGCGTTATAGAACACAAATCCGCAAGAAAGTAGATAAAACAAAAACATAGCAAATTGGAGTAGATAAAGAATAGAAAAACCATCAAATTTAAATTCTACAATGTATTTTCCAGGAGTATCGATATAAACAGATTGGACGAGGTAATTAGCTTTGATAATTTCTTTAGGTTTACCATCAACGAAACATTTCCAACTTGGATGGT
>CALFVP010000178.1 GCA_937928175.1 uncultured bacterium
TTTTGGCGGCCAAAGCCTTTGGCCTCAAGGACGGTCATGCCTTGCAGGCCGATGACTTGCAGAGCTTCTTTAACTTCATCAAGTTTTTCTGGTCTTATTATTGCTATAACGTACTTCATAACCAAAATTATGAATAAACTCCAAATCTAATCCAAACTTCAATCAATAGTTTCACTTATAAACGCACTACCTACAACAATATCATCGTAATACATTACTGCAAGTTGTCCAGGTGTTACACCAAACTGCTTTTTGTCAAAAATAACTTTAACTTTTTCATCATCAATAAATTCAACGTATCCCTTTTCTCCACTATTCCTATACCTTATTTTAACCAGATAATATCCGTTTTCCTTAGGATTATGAAATATCCAATTTAGTTTTACTCCCAATAACCCACTAAAGTATGGATTCTCAGAAACAACAATAACGTTATTTTTAATATCCTTATACCTAACGTAAACTTTCTTACCTACACAAACATTTAACCCCTTCCTTTGACCAACAGTATAAAAATACACCCCATCGTGTAAACCTAAAATTCTACCACTTTCATCAACTATATTACCTTTCCTAAACCCTATTCCATTTTCAACTAAGAATTTATTAACATCGTCACCCGGTATAAAACATAAATCTTGACTTTCCTTTAAATTAGGTTTCAATGGCAATTTTGATTCCTTAGCTATATACCTAACTTCTTCTTTAAGTATATCAGACAATGGGAAAATAGTTTTTGACAATTGAAACCTATTCAACCTTGCTAAAAAGTAAGATTGATCTTTTACTTTATCTTTCGCTTCTTTAAGAATAAATGTACCGTTAATTTTTTCTACTTTGGCATAATGACCTGTTGCAATTGCATCCGCCCCCTTGGATAATGCATATTCAAGCAAGTACCCAAACTTAAAGTACAAATTGCAGTTTACACAAGGATTTGGTGTTTTACCTTCCATATAATCTCTTAGAAACGGATTTATTATTTTCGCTTTGAACAATTCTTGTACATTCACAACCTCATGTGGTATACCTAAGTACTTACAAACATATTCCGCATACTTAACCTCATCCAAAGAACAACATTTTCTCTCACCCTCAACCCCAGAAAGCACTAAAGTTATACCTACAACATTGTACCCTTTCTCTTTCAAAAGTAAAGCAGCTACACTACTATCAATACCCCCACTCATTCCAACGTAAACATTCATACATTATAAATATACCAAAAAATAGAATTTCATTCTAACAGGTAAATTTATATTGCTAAAATCAGTTTAACTTCTTAACAATAGATTTATGCTAAACATCGACAGTGTTTTCTCGGGGAATAAAGTTTTAGTTATTGCCGAAGTTGGAATAAACCATAACGGTAATTTTGACAAACTAATCAAACTTGTTGAAAACGCAAAAAATTCTGGAGCAGATGCTGTAAAATTTCAAGTTTTCTCGGAAAAGCTTTTTTTCGTTGAAGAAAAGTATCTTCCTAAAAACATAATCGAAAAGATACCAATAAACATATTCAAAAAAGTATTCATACCTTTTGAAAAATACCAAGAAATTTTCGATTACTCTAAAAGTATAGGCATACTTCCATTTGCTACACCCTTAGACCTTGAAAGCTTTGATTTTCTAGAAAACTTACAAGATGTTTTTAAGGTCGCAAGCTCCGATATAACCTATATACCACTATTAAAAAGGATATCAAAAACCAAAAAAACTGTAATAATATCAACAGGGTTTAGCACAATTCAAGAAGTTAAAAAGTACTTAGTGTTATTAAAAAACAATTCAACAATAGTTATGTTCTGTGTTTCAAGATACCCCTCATACCCTAAAGATATATCAATAAAAGAATTCATAAATTTTAGAAAAACACTAGAGAATGAGAAAAAAAGAAAATTAGTAGGTTTTTCGGATCATACTAAAACACTATCATTACCAATAGCCATGGTAAGCCTAGGCGCAAAAGCAATAGAAAAACATCTAACACTTAACGAAAACGATGATTCACCTGATAACTCGGTATCAATATCTCCCAATAAGTTTAAAACTATGGTCGATATGATAAGAGAGGTAGAAGAAAGCCTAAATTCAAAAAGAAGAAATTTACCAGACAAATTCACCAAAGAAATGTCAATGAGAAGTTTGGTAGCAAAAACATACATAAGAAAAGGAAGCACAATCAAAGAAGAAGATATAGAAGCTTTAAGACCTTCCACATTTCTACCCTGCTCGATAGAAAACTGGAAAAAGATTGTAAATAAAAAATCTAAAAGAGACTACCTCCAAAGAGAACCATTTTTATAACATGCCTTAACTAAAATTGAATTACAGTATATTTTAGGTTATAATTATTAAACTAAGGAGAGAAGAATGAGTAAAAATAAAGAAAGTGAGGTACTTGTTTGTTCTTTTTGTGGTAAAACATCAGAGACACTGAGAATAATAAAAGGAGACAATGCAAACATATGTGAAGAGTGTGTAAGAGTTTGTAATTTTATAATAGAAAGCGAAAATAAAATAGTTAAACCTTCAAAGGTAATAAAGAAACTTCTAAAACCCATTGAAATAAAAAAAATACTCGATCAATACATAATAGGGCAAGAACAAGCCAAAAAGATTCTATCCGTTGCAGTTTATAACCATTACAAGAGATTAATTTCGGAAGAAATAGGATTTTCAGGTAACGTTGAAATAGAAAAAAGTAACATAATGATGATAGGTCCTACAGGAAGTGGTAAAACCTACATGGCCAGAACTTTAGCAAAAATACTCGATGTACCTTTTGCCATAGCTGATGCAACAACGTTAACAGAAGCAGGATACGTAGGAGATGATGTTGAAAACGTGCTTTTAAGGTTAATACTAAACGCTGGAAATGGCGAAATAACCGACGAAGCAATAGAAAAAGCTCAAATGGGAATAGTCTACATCGATGAAATTGACAAAATATCCAGAAAAAGCGAAAGCCCATCAATTACAAGGGATGTTTCAGGAGAAGGAGTACAGCAAGCCTTACTAAAACTTATGGAAGGAACTATAGCATCAGTACCACCACAAGGAGGAAGAAAACACCCAAACCAAAAAGTCATATACATCGATACAAGGAATATACTTTTTATAGTCGGTGGAGCATTTGTCGGACTTGAAGATATAGTAATGAAAAGATTAGGTAAAAACAAAATAGGTTTTGTAAACGAAAACAAAAACGAAAAAATACACAAAGAAAACATTCTCAAACATGTACTACCCGAAGATTTAATAAAATTTGGAATGATACCTGAGTTTGTTGGTAGAACACCTATTATTGCAATATTTGACGAACTAACAGAAGAAGAACTTAGAAGAATACTAATTGAGCCTAAAAATGCAATTGTAAAACAGTACCAAAAGTTATTTGAATACGAAGGAGTTGATTTAACTTTTACAGATAATGCTCTAGATGAAATTGTTAAGTTATCAAAACAAAGAAAAACAGGTGCAAGAGGATTAAGAAGTATTATAGAAGATGTAATGTTAAATATAATGTTTGAAATTCCATCAATGGAAAACGCTAAAGAATGTATAATAGATGCTGAAGTTGTACAAAAAAAGAAGTATCCAAAAATAGTATTTCACAAAGACGAACACAAACCAAAAGCAAAATCAGCGTAAGAGGATAACATGGAAGTTAAACTTATAGACTATTCTTCCGCACCATTAGAGAAATTATACGCAGCTTTTAGAACTTGTTATTCATCAAAAACACCTATCGAAATATGGGAAGAAATAACAAATGGTACCATTCCAAAAGAAAAAATAACTTCATTCATAGAAGAAAGACTGAAAACTGGTCATTCTTCACCTTTAGAACAAATAGTTTTTTGGTTTGCTGTCTCCGGAATATCAAGAAGTTGTTCCCACCAATTGGTTAGACATCACGTAGGAATAAGCTTTGAACAACAATCCCAACGTTACGTAAAATACAAAGAGGATAAATTAGAGTTCATAACACCAAAAACAATAAAATCAGACCCCGAAATATACGATAAGTATCAAAAACTCATGAAAGAAATTAGTGACTTTTATCAACTTGCTTTATCAAAAGGAATTCCAGCAGAAGATGCAAGATTCATTTTACCAAACGCAACACCTACTAACTTCCATATTCTAGTAAACTTCAGAGAATTACAGCATATATCAGATTTAAGGCTATGCACAAGAGCTCAATGGGAAATAAGGCAACTTGTTGCAAAAATGAGAAGTGAAATAATGAAAGTCTTACCAGAGCTAGGTAAATTTTTACAACCCAAATGCGGAGAATACAGACTAGGTTACTGCGATGAAGAGTATAAAGAGTACGTAAAATGTCCATTATCGAAAGTAAGACCTCATAAAGAAGATCTCTTTAACATATTCAACGAATACATTACTAAAGAAAAAATACAAAAAACACAAGCAAAACCTCTATCAGAAAAAGAATTCCAATTCATAGAAGAATCAAAATTAGAAAGTAACGAAGAACTATACTAAAAAACCGTCCCCTTAAAACTTTACAAAGTTTCATAAAATTACAGAAAATACTCAATGTGAAATCAAAATCTCAAATCCTAAACAATTTTGTAGTATGAGAAAGATACTTAAATTAAAATTAATTTTTATAAGTTTAATTTTTGTTTACTCGTGTTTACCACCAAAACAGGAAGTAAAATACATATACAACTACGAAAATGGCAAAACTTACAGCTACTATTTAGAAATAAACGGCGAAGGTGTAATATCTTACTTCCTTCTATCTTTATCTGGGAAAATAAAGATAACATCTGACATTCACATTGATACCTCAACGTACAAAGATAGAAAACTTTACACTGTACACTTAAGTAATATTGAAATTGAGTCATCTTTCGGTAAAAGTGAAGAGATAAAATCACTTTTCTCAAAAGATTTAATTTTATCTTTCTATATGGATGAAAAAGGAAATAAAGAAATATTAAATAACGACATTCTTTACAAATTTCTTCTTGATCTGATAATTCCTCCTTTACCTGAAACGGATACAACGAATGAAATATCATTCAAAACTTTTAACTTAAACATAGGAGATGTAACGGTAAGAAATGAAATAAAAAGTTTAACTAAAGTATATCCAGAAACAGCTAGAAATTTCTTCTTTGAAAACATAAACGAAATTACTTCTCTAGAACTTGAAAACAAAGATATAGTATTAGCTGAAATAAGAACATCGGGCAAGGGAAAAGTAAAAAATTACGTACTATATGAAAACTTTTTTAATCTAGATTCAAAAACAATGATACCAATATACAAAGGTAGTTTAACTAAAGTTATTGGGTTCAAGGGGAAAGCATCAGTTAAAGTGCAAATGAAGGAAAAGGTTTTATAGCAATTCGGGGCGCCCGGACTTGAACCGGGGACCTCATGCTCCCAAGGCATGCGCTCTAAACCATCTGAGCTACGCCCCGATAAAACTTAATTTAAAACAATTCCATGCTTTCTAAGAAAATCATACATCCTAGACTTAAGTCTAGCAACTTTATTCTTCTTAAAAACATTCTTAGTGTAAGTTTTATCAACAAGAGATTGATATTCTTTTAGCATTTTCTTAAGATCATCAACGTTACCTTTAGAAAGAACATGCTTAATTATCTTTTTTCTAAGTGATTTAACTGCTTCTTTCCATTTTTTATTTCTTAGATACCTTTTTTTATTTTGCCTTGCTCTCTTCTCGTTAGACTTTATATTAGCCATTAAAGCCCCCCAAAACCTAAAATAAATTTTAATAAAAACACTTCTATTTTATCAAATAAATTAAACCTTAAAACAAAAATATCATTCTGAAAAATTCCTAAAAACAGAATTTGATATAGTAACTAAAGTGATACCAGTATCAGCTAAAATAGCAAGCCACAACCACATAAACCCTAAAATACCTAAAAAACCTACTAAAAATTTAAAACCTAAACCAATAATTATATTCTGGATAACAATACTTTTAGTTTTTCTAGATATAACAAAAGCTTCTAGAATTTTATTAAGATCAGGTGTACTTACAACAACATCTGCACTAACCCTCGCCAGAGAATTAATAGGAGTATTAAAAGCAATCCCTATATCGGACTTTAACATAACTAACGTATCATTAATTCCATCTCCAACATACATCACTTTACCGTTAACGTTTTTAAACTTTTCAACAACTTCTGCTTTTTCTTCAGGCGTTTTATTGTACATAACTTCATCAAATCCTAGTTTATTGGCTACTTTAAAAGCATTAATTTCACCATCGCCTGTAATCAAAAAAAACTTAGAAATTCCTTTCTCTCTAAGTTTATCAATAACTAATTTTGCTTCATACCTTTCTTCATCATCAAACAACATAAATCCAAGGTATTTCCCACCTCTTGCAACATGAATAACAGTTTGATCTTCAATACACTCATCATGATGAATACCTTCAATATGCATCAATTTGTCATTACCCAAAATAACTTTATCCCCATCTATAAAACCCATTATTCCATAACCAGGTACCTCTTTAACATCATTCACATTAGATTTTAAAAGGTCACCAGCGTAATGAAGAATAGATTTTGAAATTTTGTGGTTAGAATATTGAGCTAACGAAGATGCTACGTAAAGTAATTCTTTTTCAGAAACTCGATTCACAGGAGAAACTTTTTTAAAGTTAAGGTAGCCTTTAGTCAATGTACCGGTCTTATCAAAGAAAATAATTTTCGATTTAGGTATCTCATCTATAACTGGAATATTCTTTACTATAATACCTTTTGATGAAAGTGTTCCTATTCCTTTGAAATAAGTAAGAGGCACACTAACCACTACAGCACAAGGACAAGAAATGGCAAGTAATATAAGTCCCCTATACACCCACTCTTTAAACTGATAATTACCAATCAATACAGGAGGTAAAACAGAAACCATAATGGAAATAAATAGAACCACAGGAATGTAATACCTAGATAATTCAGTTATAAATCTTTCAGTTTTAGGTTTTCCAGAATTACTACGTATCTCATCTAAAATTTTACTTATTACAGTATTCTTAAAACGTGAAGTTACTTTTATTTCCATAAATCCATCAATACTAACGTATCCTGCGTAAACTTTACTACCAACA